>JBJOLD010000266.1:0-3740 GCA_046045765.1 Pseudomonadota bacterium
CTTGCGGCGATGCCAGCCACAGCCACTGGGCTTGGGGGTCGATAAACCGGCGAATCAGCCAGGCGCTGGCCAAGCGGTCTACCCACGGGCGCGCCCGAGTGGCCCAGACGCGGTTTTGGTACTGCGCCGCACTGCGCAGCACAATGTCGCCCACTCTGGGCTGGGGTTCATTGGGCGAGATGGCGTGGGCCACTGCGCCCTCTAGCTCCAGCAAGGCAGATGCCGTTTGCAACTGGGCTTCGCCAGCGCAAAAGTCAATCTCCACCAGGCTGGTGAATGCTTTGCGCAACCTGCGGGTCTGGCGCAGGGCTTCTGCCGGGCCGTTTGCCGGTGGGTCTTGCACCAGAGCAGCGCGCAGCTGGGCGATGTCGACCAGCAGCGCGGCAAAGTCGGGGGTGCGGTCAAACAGGGGCTCAAAGCACGTGCCCGCTTGGGGCTGCACATCCAGCACCAGAGCGGTTCCGCCAGCCTCCACGATGTCAGTAGCTACCGCGCTAAAAAGCCCGGCGCAAGTGTCAGTGGCGGGCAGCAGGTACACGCCATCGCGCAGCACGGCTGCGCCCGACGCCTTAAGGGTGCGCCAAGCGCGCATGCGCGCGGTGGCGTTTTCGGTGGGGAGACTGGTGACGAGGGTGATCCATTGCATATGTAGATTATTCTACATATTCGTTCTAAATTAACAAATTAATTTAAGTAGGCTTAAACCAACGGCACAGTCAGCATTTGAATCACGCCCGCAGTGTCGGGCCGCACGCCGCGCCACCACAAAAAGGCCTCGGCCGCCTGCTCGGCCAGCATACCCACGCCATCGGCCAGGCGCGTTACGCCTACGGATTGCGCCAGCCTTAAAAACGGGGTGAGGCCCTTGCCATAGGCCAGCTCGTAGGCCAGGCAGTTGGCACCAAACACGTTGGCTGGCAGGGGTGGCAATTCAGACAGCAGGCTGGCCGATGTAGCGTTAAACACCACATCAAACACCTGGCCCTTCAGCTCGGCGTAGCCGCAGCCCTTAACCAAGCCGTGCGCTGCACCGATGGCGGCAATCTCAACCGCCTTGCTGACAGTGCGGTTGGCAATCACCAACAGCGCGGGCTTTTGCGCCAGGATGGGCAGCAGCGCGCCACGCGTTGCACCGCCAGCACCAATTACCAACACGCGTTTGCCCGCCAAGGGGCAGGCCAGGTTGTGCACCACGTCACGCACCAGGCCCACACCGTCAAAGTTTTGCGCCAACACCCGGTCGCCTTCAAACTTCATGGCGTTCACGGCACCGGCCAGCCTGGCCCCTTCGGCCAGCTCGGTGGCATAGGCAAACGCATCCATTTTGAAAGGCGCAGTGACGTTCATGCCCTTGCCCCCCGCTGCGCGAAATGCATCCACCGCAGCCGCAAAGCCGTCCACTGGGGCCAACAGCTTGGTGTATTCAAGGTCTTGGCCCGTGGTCTGGGCAAACGCGGTGTGAATGACGGGCGATTTGCTTTGAACGATGGGGTTGCCGATGACGGCGTAGTGGTCTGTCATGGAAGTTGCTTCAAAAAATAGGTAACTGCGGCCAATGTTACGTCAGCCCAGCTAAGAAAAGACCCCGAATTCAACATAGTTAAAACAAACGTTTGATTTATTTGATACACTTGCACCCCATGTCTACCACTCCCACCAAACCCCTGCGCAGCGATGGCGCAGAAGCGCGCAATCGGTTGCTAGACGCGGCCATGCGCTTGTTTGCCGAGCACGGCTTTGCCAAAACCTCTACCCGCGACATTGCCGAGGCCGCCCAGGTCAACATCTCGTCCATCAGCTACTACTTTGGCGACAAAGCTGGTCTGTACCGGGCGGTGTTTATAGATCCCCGCTCTAACCCCGACATCGACCCGACTATTTTTGAAGACCCCAATACGCCTCTGGTTGAGGTGTTCAAAAGCCTGCTTGGCTCCATGGTGGGGCCACTTAAAGTGGCCGATTTGATGCAGTGCTGCGCCAAACTGCATTTCCGCGAAATGCTGGAGCCCACCGGCGTGTGGCTGGAAGAAATTGACCGCGTCATCAAACCCGCCCACATGGGCTTGGTACGCCTGTTGAGCCGCCACCTGGGCGTTGCCGAAGACGCGGCCGATGACGATATTCACCGCCTGGCGTTCAGCATCACGGGCCTGGCCATCACGCTGATGGTCAGCGGCGACCCCATGAAAGCGCTGCGCCCCTCGCTGCTGGCCAACCCGCAAGCTATCGACGCCTATATCGACCGCATGGCCCAGTACGCCATGGCCATGTTCCATAGCGAACGTGAGCGCCGCACGCTGGCCCTGACCAACCCACCCTCCCCTGTTCGCCCCCCTCAAAAATAAGCATTGCCCGCCATGAACACTGTCACTCCTTCACCCACGCGCGCAAGCCGGCCACTGCAGTGGGCGGCCCCTGTGCTGGCCTGCCTGCTGCTAGGGGCCTGCGCCACCGCCAGCCCCCCGGCCAAAGTAGAGGCACCCGCCCCCCTGCAATGGAACGCCCCCCTGCCCCACGGTGGCAAAGTGAGCGACCTGAGCCAGTGGTGGCAAAGCCTGGGCGACCCGGTGCTGGTGCAGCTGATTGAGGCAGCGCAGGCTGTGAGCCCGTCCATAGCCAGCGCCACCGCGCGCCTGGAGCAGTCCCGTGCCAGCTTGACCGGCGCACAAGCGGGCAACCGTCCCACGCTGGATGCCTCACTGGCGGCCCAGCGTGGCGTCAATTCCAGCAGCCCCACCGTGGGCACCGCGCTGACCAGCAACCTGGGCGCTGCCTGGGAGATTGACCTGTTCGGCGGCAACCGCAAGGCCGCCGACGCTGCAGGCGCACGGCTGGAAGGCGCGCAAGCCCAGTGGCACGAAGCCCGCGTGTCGGTAGCGGCTGAGGTGGCCACGCGTTACCTTGGCTGGCACAACTGCAACAAGGCGCTTTCCACCGTGCGTGCCGATGCAGCGTCGCGCGCTGAGAGCGCCCGCTTGAGCGGCCTGACCGAGAAAGCGGGCTTTACCGCCCCGGCCGTGGCTGCACTGGCCCGTGCCAGCGCCGCTGAAGGCAACGCCCGCGCCATCCAGCAGCAAACCCAATGCGACAGCACACTTAAGGCGCTGGTGGCGCTGACTGCCATTGCAGAGGCAGATTTAAAACAAAAAATGCTTGTAGCCCCCGCCGATCATGCGCAGGCAGCTATTATTTCCGTAGCAACACTGCCCGCCTCTGTACTGGCCCAGCGCCCTGACGTGTACGCCGCCGAGCGCGATGTGGCCGCTGCCAGCTATGACGTGGGCTCGGCCCAGTCCCAGCGCTACCCGCGTCTGATGCTCAATGGCTCCATCGGCACGCTGAACTACACCAACGCCGCAGGCACCACCGACCTGAGTACCTGGTCCATCGGCCCCATCAGCGTGTCGCTGCCCATCTTGGACGGTGGCCGACGCGTGGCCAACGTGGAGGCCGCCCAGGCCCGCTACCTTGAGTCAGCAGCCGTCTACCAAGGCAAAGTGCGCCAGGCCGTGCGCGAGGTGGAGGACACCCTGCTCACCTTGGCCAGCGCTGACGCCCGCATGATGGATGCCACCAGCGCGGCCGAGGGCTACACCGCGTCGTTCAACGCCACACAAGCCCGCTACAAAGCCGGTGCAGCCAGCCTACCCGAGCTGGAAGACGCGCGCCGCATTGCGCTGGCCGCGCAAAACGCGCTGCTGCAACTGGAGCTGGAGCGCACCACCACCTGGGTCAGCCTG
>JBJOLD010000325.1:0-3043 GCA_046045765.1 Pseudomonadota bacterium
CTGTAATCAAAACCCAGCTCTGGTCCTTCGCGACGATTTTCAACCCATGCAAAAATAACGACTAATACGATAAAAATAAGCACGGAACCTTGGGCTGAAAACCAAAATCCTACAGGCCACCCCAAGGCCAATACCTGCAAATCTTCGGCAAAAAAAACGATACCAAACGAAGCCAAAAACCACAGCGTCAAAAGCCCAGCATGCAGGGACCAACGACGCTGCGGGGCCACCACGGTCATTTAACGGCGAGCTGTTGCCAAGTTGCAATCACCGAATCAGGATTCAGCGAAATGGATGAAATGCCTTCGCTCTCAAGCCACTGTGCAAAGTCAGGATGATCACTCGGGCCTTGGCCACAAATACCAACGTATTTACCTTGGCGTTTGCAAGCCGCTATGGCCATGCTGATCAATGCCTTCACCGCCGGATCACGTTCATCAAAGTCAGCCGCCAAGAGCTCCAAGCCGGAGTCCCGATCCAAGCCCAAGGAAAGTTGGGTCAGATCATTGGAGCCAATGGAGAATCCATCAAAATACTCAAGGAACTGGTCCGCCAAAATAGCATTGCTTGGGATTTCACACATCATCACGAGTTTGAGGTCGTCTTGACCGCGACGTAGCCCGTGGTGGGCCAGAAGTTCTGTGACGCGTTTGGCTTGGCCCAAGGTACGCACAAATGGCACCATCACTTGCACGTTGCTCAGACCCATTTCGTTGCGCACACGCTTAATAGCCTCACACTCCATGGCAAACGCCTCACCAAACTCTTTGCTGATGTAGCGGGCAGCACCCCGAAAGCCCAACATTGGATTCTCTTCCTCTGGCTCGTAACGACTGCCGCCAATCAGTTTACGGTATTCGTTGCTCTTAAAGTCAGACAAACGCACAATGACTGGCTTAGGCCAGAAGGCCGCTGCAATAGTTGCGACACCCTCTGCTACGCGATCTACATAAAAAGCACGAGGAGACGCGTGGCCACGAGCGACAGACTCCACTGCTTTTTTCAAGTCGGCATCAATATTGGGGTAATCCAAGATAGCCTTGGGGTGCACACCGATGTTGTTGTTAATGATGAATTCCAACCGCGCCAAACCCACACCCTGGTTGGGTAGTTGGCAAAAGTCAAAGGCCAATTGGGGATTGCCGACATTCATCATGATCTTGAGGGGAATCTCTGGCATGGTGCCGCGTTGCACTTCTGATACTTCAGTCTCAAGCAAACCGTCGTAAATAAAGCCTGTATCGCCCTCGGCACAACTTACGGTCACCAGCATGCCTTGCTTTAGTAATTCAGTGGCATTTCCGCAGCCTACGACGGCCGGAATCCCCAATTCGCGAGCAATGATGGCAGCGTGGCAAGTGCGGCCGCCGCGATTAGTCACGATGGCAGAGGCCCGCTTCATCACGGGTTCCCAATTGGGATCGGTCATGTCGGTGACTAACACATCACCAGCTTGCACCTCATCCATTTGGCTGATGCTGTGCACGACGCGCACGGGGCCGGTACCGATTTTTTGACCAATCGCACGGCCCTCTGCCAACACAGAGCTCTTACCCACAAGCTTGTAGCGGTACTCGACGGTGTTACTTGCTTGGCTCTTAACAGTTTCTGGGCGAGCCTGCAATATGTAAAGCTCACCGTCAGTGCCATCTTTGCCCCACTCAATATCCATCGGTCGGCCATAGTGCTCTTCGATGACCAAGGCATATCGAGCGAGTTGCTCTACGTCAGCCTCGGTCAACGAGTACCGATTACGCATTTCGGTAGGTACCTCTGTAGTTTTAACCAACTTGCCACCAGCAGCTTTCTCCTGTGCCGTAGTGAATTCCATTTGCACTAATTTAGAACCCAAACTGCGGCGAATTACTGCACGTTTGCCAGCGCGCAACATGGGCTTATGAACATAAAACTCATCAGGGTTTACAGCACCCTGCACCACCGTTTCACCCAATCCGTAACTCGATGTAATGAAAACCACGTCCGAAAAACCAGACTCAGTATCGATAGTGAACATGACACCTGCTGCTCCGATGTCAGAGCGGACCATGCGCTGAATGCCAGCGCTCAGCGCAACATGTTCGTGAGCAAAACCTTTGTGCACTCTGTAGCTGATGGCGCGGTCGTTATAAAGAGATGCAAATACTTCGCGAATTTTGTGCAAAATATCGTCGATGCCGTGCACGTTCAAAAAGGTTTCCTGTTGTCCTGCAAATGATGCGTCGGGCAAATCCTCGGCGGTAGCGGACGATCGCACGGCAAACGTGGCAGCGCGGTTGCCTGCGCTGAGCACTTCAAAAGAGTCTCGGATACCTGCTTCGAGTTCCGGAGGAAAGGGTTGCGCCTCCACCATAGCGCGAATTTCTGCACCTGCAATGGCTAATGCACGCACATCTTCAGTGTCAAGCGAAGCCAAACGTGCATTGATTTTTCCGCTCAGATCGCCAAATTTCAAAAACTCCCGAAAGGCATGGGCAGTCGTGGCAAATCCGGTAGGAACCTTCACTCCGGTAGGAAGATGAGAAATCATCTCCCCCAAACTGGCATTTTTGCCTCCGACCGAATCCACATCGGTCATTCGCAATTTCTCAAATGGGACAACCAAATCGGTTTGGCTAAACAGTGTCGACATACATAGCTCCAGAAGTTAAAACCGTGTGTTACCTTTTAGCTGCGTACTATGTTTCAGCCTTTGAGTTCTTTTTATGGAGGCCGAAATACTGAGAAAATGCGCGCTCGTTAAGCAATTGTAGGGCTCACGCTAGCCCATACAAGGCAGAGATCGTAAACGCAGCTTGCAATTGCCTGACTCAACTACTACCGAACCAAATTCAACATGCCAAATCGCTCTGTATTTTTTGTATCCGATGGCACTGGCATCACGTCAGAAACCTTTGGCAACGCTATCTTGGCTCAGTTTGAGGCCAAAGCACGCCATGTCCGCCTGCCGTTTATCGACACCGTCGATAAAGCACATCAAGCAGTTCGGCGAATTAACCGCGCAGCAGAAGCGGACGGCAATCGTCCAATTGTCTTCACCACCTTA
>JBJOLD010000283.1:0-13813 GCA_046045765.1 Pseudomonadota bacterium
GTGCCCAACGTGCTGCAGAGCCTGCAGCAGTTGTGAATCTCCTTTCAACTTGCCACATAACACCGCCCGCAACGCTATGAACTTCGGACTCATCATCATCGGCGACGAAATCTTGTCTGGAAAGCGTGCGGACAAACATCTGTCCAAAGCTATTGAAATTTTGGGTGCGCGTGGGCTTCAGGTTGCCTATGCCGATTACGTTGGCGACGCACCTGACCGAATCACCGCCACACTGACGCGTGCTTTTACATCTTCAGACGTTGTGTTTTCGTTTGGTGGCATTGGGGCCACTCCAGATGATCACACCCGGCAGTGCGCCGGTAGGGCGCTGGGGTGTGAGTTGGAGCTGCACCCGCGTGCCAAAGTGCTGATTCAAGAGCGAATGCAAGACGTTGCACGCGAACAAAATGTGCCTTACGAGCCCGAGCGTGAGGACAACAAGCACAGGCTCAACATGGGCATGTTTCCCGTGGGGTCAGACATCATTCCCAACCCGTATAACAAAATTCCGGGGTTTTCAGTCGTTAGGGCGCGTGGATGCGTTCATTTTTTGCCAGGATTTCCTGTCATGGCCTGGCCCATGATGGAGTGGGTGCTGGACACCCATTACCTTCACTTGTTTGTCAAAAATGCCTGGGTCGAGCAGTCGGTAATTGTGTTTGGTGCCATGGAGGCCACGCTCACTCCATTGATGGAAGAAATAGAGCGCTTGCACCCAGTCAAGGTGTTCAGCTTGCCCAGTGTGGACCATCCGAAGTATGGGCGTCACATCGAGCTCGGTGTCAAAGGCAAACCAGAACTGGTAAAGGCTGCCTACCCCTGCTTGCTAGCGGGCTTGCAAACCTTTTCAGTGGCGTTGGGCCCTGAGTTGGTGCGGTCTTAGTGTGATCTATTTTGGTGCATTTGCGTATGCACCTAAATAGTGCATTAATTGTGATCTTAAAACCATCGGTGCGAAGTAGCCACCAAATTGGTGTGAAAACAGGGCAATCTCAGGGCAGAATAGTGGGTGTTTTTAGAAATTTCTTCAACGCAGTTTTTGGCACAAAAGCTGCATTGAAGATAAGGTAGTTTCCTTTTTACAACCGTGTGCATTTTTTGCAATAGGAGTATTTGATGGCCAAGACCGTCGCAGATGTGATGAATATGGTGAAAGAAAACGAAGTCAAGTTTGTTGACTTCCGCTTCACCGATACCCGTGGTAAGCAGCAGCACACTACTGTGCCTGTTTCGCACTTTGACGAAGACAAGTTCACTTCCGGCCACGCATTCGACGGTTCCTCTATCGCCGGCTGGAAAGGCATCGAAGCCTCTGACATGTTGTTGGTGCCAGATCCCAACACCGCCAACATTGATCCATTTTTTGAAGAAACCACCCTCATCATGAACTGTGATGTGGTGGAGCCTGCAGACGGCAAGTCATATGACCGTGACCCCCGTTCCATCGCCAAGCGCGCCGAAGCCTACTTGAAAGCTTCTGGCATGGGCGACACTGCATTCTTCGGCCCAGAGCCAGAATTCTTCATCTTTGATGGCGTTCGTTGGAGCACTGAGCCTAACAACACCTTCTACGAAATTGACGAATATGAGGCACCATGGAACACAGGTTCCAAGCTCGAAGGCGGCAACCGCGGCCACCGTCCAACAGTCAAGGGCGGCTACTTCCCCGTACCTCCAGTCGACAGCACGCAAGACATGCGCGCTGAGATGTCCCTGATTCTCGAATCTCTGGGCATTCCAGTGGAAGTGTTCCACCACGAAGTGGCTGGCGCTGGCCAAAACGAAATCGGCACCCGCTTCTCCACCCTGGTAGAGCGCGCTGACTGGACCATGTTGCAAAAGTACGTGGTGCACAACGTGGCCAATGCCTACGGCAAGACCGCTACGTTCATGCCCAAGCCTTACCACGGCGACAACGGATCCGGCATGCACGTGCATCAGTCCGTGTGGAAAGACGGCAAGAACCTGTTTGCTGGCGACGGCTATGCTGGTTTGAGCGATTTTGCCCTGTACTACATCGGCGGCATCATCAAGCACGCACGTGCTCTGAACGCTATCACCAACCCTGGTACCAACAGCTACAAGCGCTTGGTTCCTCACTTTGAAGCACCGGTTAAGTTGGCATATTCCGCCAAGAACCGTTCTGCCTCCATCCGTATTCCTTTTGTGGCAAACCCCAAAGGACGTCGTGTGGAAGCTCGCTTCCCCGATCCACTGATGAACCCTTACCTGGGCTTTGCCGCCCTGTTGATGGCGGGTCTGGACGGCGTGGAAAACAAGATCCATCCTGGCGAAGCTGCATCCAAGGATTTGTACCATTTGCCCCCAGAGGAAGACAAGTTGATCCCCACCGTATGCCACAGCTTGGACCAAGCGCTGGAATGCCTGGACAAAGACCGTGCGTTCCTGACCAAGGGTGGTGTGTTCACCGACAGCATGATCGACGCCTACATCGAGCTGAAGATGACCGAAGTCACCCGCATGCGCATGTCGGTGCACCCGGCCGAATTCGACATGTACTTCTCACTGTAAATACGGCTGCCCTCGTGGTGTTGTACTAGCAAAAGGACGACTTAGGTCGTCCTTTTTTTTTTGGCGCATACTGCACCCTTAGCCCTGCATTTGTCTGGGTGAATACAGCATGAAATACGTTCTACTTACTTTTTTTGCATCAATGTTGGGCGCCCAAACTGCAGCGCTAGCCCAAGAGCGCATTTACCGTTGTGGCAACGAATACACCAATGCAGTGACCGAGGCACAGCTAAAAAATTGCAAGTTAGTTTCCGGTGGCAATGTGACCGTGGTTCAAGCCCCAAAAGGCAGTGGCACGTTGGGTACCAAAGTGGCTAGTGCCGGTAACTCGGCAGCACAAACCCAACGCGCTGACTCGGGTGATCAACGTGCAAAAGACTCTGATGCCCGTGTCATTCTGGAAGCTGAACTTAAAAAGGCCGAGGCACGTCAGGCCGAGTTGGTCAAAGAATTCAACAACGGTGAACCTGAAAAGTTGGGCCCGGAGGCTCGCAACCACCAAAAATACCTGGACCGTGTTGCTGAGCTTAAAGCCAATATTAGTCGTGGCGAGAGCGATATAGCCGGTATTCGCCGTGAGTTGGGGCGTGTACCCCAAACTTCCAGCAGCGCCGCAGCGCGATAACTGCCGTGTTGGTTTTTGACGCTGTAGCTGTGCGTTACCAGCCTTTTGACCACTTGGCTACCTTGGTGGCAGTGGTAAATCGTGCGGGCGATGTTTTGTTTTCAAACTCAGCCCTAGAAGATGCCTTGGGCATATCGCGACGCACAATTGTTGGGTCGGCCTTTTTTGATGTGTTTACTGAGCCAATGCAGTTGCAAAGCGCATTGCTTGGCGCAACTGATATTTCATTTGCCGCCTTGCGCTATGACGCATTTCTCAAGCGAACAGGACAAGAGCCCATGCCCGTGCATGTGATCGTGACGCGGACTGAGCCAGGCGAAGAAATCATTCTTGAAATGGTACCTTTAGAGCAGCAAACCCGCCAGGACCGTGAAGAACGGTTGGCTGAGCAAGCCCAAACTAATAAAGAGCTTATTCGCAACTTAGCCCATGAAATAAAAAATCCATTGGGGGGGATTCGTGGCGCAGCCCAGTTGCTTGAAATGGAAATGGGGTCACCCGAGCTCACTGAGTACACCCAGGTCATCATCCATGAGGCGGACCGGTTGCAAAGTTTGGTAGACCGCTTGCTAGCACCCCATCGCAGGCCCCACTTGGTGGGGGACGTCAATATTCATGAGGTGTGTGAGCGGGTGCGTTCACTCATCAACGCTGAGTTTCCCAAGGGACTGACGGTGGTGCGCGACTACGATATTTCAATACCGGAGTTTCGTGGAGACCGTGAGCAGCTGATTCAAACCGTACTCAACATCGCCCACAACGCGTGCCAAGCCCTTGTCGAACGTATTGCGACAGGAGATGCCAGCTTGACATTTCGCACTCGCGTAACACGGCAAATTACCTTTGGAAAGCAGCGCTACCGGTTGGCATTGGAATTGCATGTCATTGACAACGGACCTGGCGTGCCAGATTCGATCAGGGACCGCATTTTTTACCCGCTGGTGTCGGGAAGGGAAGGGGGCTCGGGGTTGGGGCTGACACTGGCGCAAACCTTTGTCCAGCAACACCACGGACTGATCGAGGTCGATAGCGTGCCCGGCCGTACGGATTTCAAAATTTTGATTCCGTTACCGTAATTGCAGACCACAAGGGATAGCCAGAACATGAAGCCGATTTGGATCGTAGATGATGACCAGTCCATCCGCTTCGTACTGGAGAAAGCGCTGTTGCGTGAGCATTTGCCCACGCGCAGTTTCTCCAACCCGCGCGATGTATTGGCCGCACTGAGTACCGCTTCGGACGACGATGGCCCACAAATTTTGGTCAGCGATATCCGTATGCCCGGTGGCTCGGGTCTGGATTTGCTGGAGAAAGTCAAAGCCAAGCACCCCGGCTTGCCTGTCATTATCATGACGGCGTTTTCTGACCTGGATAGCGCTGTGAGCGCCTTCCAGGGGGGGGCATTTGAATACCTGCCCAAGCCATTTGATTTACCCAAAGCGGTGGAGCTGATTCGCCGCGCTGTGGAAGAAAGCCAACGGGAAGAGGTGGCTGAAGAGCGCATGGCCGAGGCGCCCGAAATGCTGGGGCAAGCTCCGGCTATGCAAGACGTGTTTCGTGCCATTGGCCGTCTGAGTCAAAGCAATGTCACCGTCATGATCACGGGTGAGTCTGGTTCTGGCAAAGAGCTAGTGGCACGTGCGCTGCATAAGCACTCACCCCGCGCCAATGGGCCTTTTGTTGCCATCAATACTGCAGCAATTCCGAAAGATTTGCTGGAAAGTGAACTGTTTGGCCACGAGCGCGGCGCGTTCACCGGAGCACAAACTATGCGCAGGGGCCGCTTTGAGCAGGCCGATGGTGGGACCCTGTTTTTGGATGAAATTGGCGACATGCCTTTTGAGTTGCAGACGCGCTTGCTACGCGTTTTGAGTGACGGCCACTTTTACCGCGTCGGTGGCCACAGCGCAGTTAAATCTAACGTGCGCGTGATTGCCGCTACCCACCAAGATTTGGAGCAGCGTGTCAAGGACGGTGTGTTCCGTGAGGATTTATTTCACCGTTTGAACGTGATTCGGCTGCGCCTGCCCGCGCTGCGCGAGCGAAAAGAAGATGTGTCTATGCTGACGCGCCACTTCTTGCAGCAAAGCGCCAAGCAGTTGGGCGTAGAGCCCAAGCGCATCTCAGACGCTGCACTGACTTGGCTGGAAGGTTTTGGCTTTCCTGGCAACGTGCGTCAACTAGAAAATATTTGCCATTGGCTTACTGTGATGGCGCCTGCCCAAGTGATCGAGCCCAAAGATTTGCCGCCTGAGGTGAATGTGGGCGGTAGCACGCTCATTAGCGGCGCAGCTGCACCAGCCGCTGCGGCCAACACTTCGGTCGCCAACTCTGCTGTTACGCCAGCAATCACCCCATTTACGGCGGCAGTGGCTGACGTAAGCGGTTCAGGCGCACTGCCAGTGCCGGGTTTGGATGGTTGGGAGGCTGGCCTGGAAACTGAGGCCGTGGCTCTGCTTGACAGTGGAAAGCTCGATGTGTGGGATGAGCTCACACGCCGCTTTGAGTCCCGCCTGATTTTGGCTGCCCTGGCCAATACCAAAGGCCGCAGGATTGAGGCTGCCCACAAACTGGGTATTGGCCGCAATACGATCACCAGAAAAATCCAAGAATTGGGTTTGGAGTAGTTGCCCTCTAGGGTATTGCGGACTGCGGAATATTGAACGGGGTCATTACTTGCACACCTGAAAGGGTGGGCAATGCCCCCACAGATCCAACGCCATGGGCACGCATCACTTGCAGGCAAGCCATGCGCAAGTCGTGCTGTATGTCATGGTGCAGCACGGCGTGTAGCCGGCCCGATTGCAGCAGGCGTAAGTTGTCACTATCCAAATCGTGGCCAATGAAGCACTGGCAGGCCCGGTTGGCCTGGGCAAAGGCTTCCAAGATAGCTGCATTGGCACCGCCAATGGAATACACGGCATGGATGTCTGGGTGCTCTTGTAAGCGCGTGCGCACCACCGCCGCAGTGGCTGCGTGCAAGCCCAACCCTTCGCTGGCGTCCACCTGCGTGATGAGGGGGAAATGCTGTTGCAGTGCTTCGGCAAAGGCGGCTTCGCGCTCTTCTTCGCCTCGAAAGCGTGTGCTGCTCAACGACACCAACACGCCGCATGGGTGGTTGCGCCCTAGCCATTGGCCTAGTAAATAGGCTGCGGTTTTTCCGGCAGCGCGGTTGTCCATGCCTACATAGGCTAGGCGTGCAGATTCGGGCAAGTCGGTCACCAACGTGATCACGGGTATGCCCCTGTGCGCCAAGCGTGCCACGGCATCCACAACTTGCATGTCATTTGGCGCCTTAAGGAAAACACCGTGGCTGCCGCGCGCCCCAATTTTGGTCAGCACGGCCAGTAGTTCTGCCACGCGTAGCGACTCGCTCATATGGTAGCGCGCACGAAAAATGACCGGATGCAACAACGGTAATTCCCTCTCCAGCGCATCACGCACCACATTCGTAAAGCGCTGGGGCGCTTGCATCACCAAGTCCACGATGAATTTGCGCCCCTGCAGGCCCATCTGCGCACTTTGCCGCTCCAACTCTGCCACGGCTTGCTGCACTCGGCGCACCGTGTGAGGCCGCACGCCTGGGCGTTTGTGCATGACGCGGTCTACCGTGGCCAGGCTCACCCCGGCTTGCAACGCAACGGCTTTGAGTAAGTGTGGGTGGGTCAAGGGGAACCTAATTTACATTGGATTCGATGTGTTTTGAGGTATTTCTGAGGTGTTTTTTATCACCCAATTCACATGGTCATACCTACACTGCAGTTTCCAGACATTGACCACCGCCACAGAAGTAACCTCATGCCCCCTCACTTTGCCAGCAGCTCCCCCCCACAAGCCACACCTTGGCTAAGCGCCGCGCAATGCCAGGTTGCAGACCTGGACCAGTGGGCGCAAACCGCCACGAGGTTGCAGGATTACCCTCTAGCAACACACATTACGTATGGCGTGCCGGTGTATGACGGTGCAGCGTTACGGGCGCAGCAGGCCGCATCTGCAACTCCAGAGCAGTGGCGCAAGGCGCTGATGGCTGAGTGGGCCCAGGTGTGGAGTAGCGGTCCCGGCGTGCTGGTGGTGCAGGGCCTGTACCCGGATCCGGCCGTGGTCGATGCTGCCAGCCGCGAATTTCAGCGCTTGATTGAAGCCGCACGTGCAGCAGGCCATGCTGGCGACCACTTTGCCAAGCCCGGCGCAAACGATCGCGTATGGAATGCACTGGAAAAACTCTGCCTGCAAGCACCTGATGTGTTTGCAGCTTATTACGGCAACGCCATGCTGGCCACGGTGTGTGAGGCTTGGCTGGGCCCGGCCTACCAAGTCACGTCGCAAATCAACTGCGTGAACCCCGGCGGACAAGCGCAAGTGGCGCACCGCGATTACCACTTGGGGTTCTTTGACGCACAGGGGGCCGAGCGCTTCCCGGCCCATGTGCATGCCCTGTCACCCATGCTCACCTTGCAGGGGGCCATTGCCCATGTAGACATGCCGTTGGAGAGCGGCCCTACTCTGTATTTACCCCATTCGCACAAGTACGCCAGTGGCTATTTGGTATCGGGGGTGCCCGCGTTTCAGGCCTACTTTGATGCGCACCATGTGCAATTGCCCTTGCGCAAAGGTGATGGTATTTTTTTCAATCCCGCGTTGCTGCACGCAGCAGGCCACAACCGCTCGCAAGACATACGCCGTATGGCCAACTTGCTGCAGGTGTCGTCGGCATTCGGGCGCTGCATGGAGGCGATAGACCGGGTGGGTATGGCGCAGGCCCTTTACCCCAGCCTGCTCTGGCTGAAGTCGTCTAACACGATGGACGCGGCTGACTTGGCCGCAGCCGTGGCGGCCTGTGCCGAGGGTTACGCATTCCCTACCAACCTGGACCGTGATCCACCCGTTGGTGGATTAGCGCCATTAAGCCAGCAAGACCTGATGCACAGTGCGTTGGCCCAGGGAACCTTCCCAGAGCAATTCAACACCCTATTGCAAACCCAAGCGCTCACACGTTTAAGCTGAAAATTCAATCTATGACCACCCCACACAACCCCCAACCGTTCGCACCGGCCTCCCTGAGCGGCAAGATCGCCATCGTCACCGGTGGTACCCAGGGCCTGGGTGCTGCCATTGCCAGCACCTTGGCCCAACGCGGTGCCGCAGGTGTCGTAATTTGCGGGCGCAATGCGGCCAAGGGCCAGGCCCAAGCGGTGCAGTTACGCGGCCTGGGTACGCAAGCGCTCTACGTGCAGGCCGACTTGGCCAAGGTAGAAGACTGCCGCCGCGTGGTGCAGCAGGCCGATGCCATGTTTGGGCGTGTGGACGTGTTGGTCAATGCCGCCGCCATGACCGACCGCGGCACCATTCTGGATACAGAGCCCGAGCTGTTTGATGCCATGTTTGCCGTCAATGTGCGCGCTCCGTTTTACCTGATGCAAGAGAGCATCAAGGTCATGCGCCGCGAACAGATTGAGGGCTGCATCGTCAACATTGGCTCTATGTCGGCGTTGGCCGGGCAACCCTTTATTGCGGCCTACTGCGCATCCAAGGGCGCACTGGCCACGCTGACCCGCAACACCGCCTACGCACTGCTACACAACCGCATTCGGGTGAATGCCCTGAACATTGGCTGGATGGCCAGTGAGGGTGAAGACAAAATCCAGCGCGAGTTTCACCATGCCGACGCCGACTGGCTGCAAAAAGCCGCCGCTGCGCAGCCCAACGGCCGCTTGGTTGACCCCGAGGAAGTGGCCAGGGCCGTGGCATTTTTGTGCAGTGCCGAGTCAGGTTTGATGACCGGATCAGTCATCGAATACGACCAATCGGTATGGGGTGGCTACGACGGGTCGCCACAACCCGCCGCCGCGCTATGACGAGCTTGGCAAAGGGCTAAACCCCGAGCGTTACCACCACTGGTGCATGGTCGCTGGGGCGCTCGTTTTTGCGCGGCGCTTTGTCAATCTCGCAGGACTGCACCAAGGGCTTGAGGGCATGACTCACCAGAATGTGGTCAATGCGCAAACCCCGGTTGCGCCTGAAACCAGATTCCCGGTAATCCCACCAACTGAAGGCTTTGGGCGGATGTTTAAAAAGGCGGTGGCTGTCGGTCAAGCCCAGCGAAATCAGTGAACGCAGGTGGTAGCGCTCTTCCTCGGTGCAGTGAATAGTGTCACGCAGGCCTTCGGGGTCCCACACATCGGCGTCGTCAAAAGTGATGTTGTAGTCGCCCATCAGCACCAAGTTGGGGTGGGCGGCCAGCTCGTCTTTCACCCAGCGGCGCAGCGCAGTGAGCCATTCCATCTTGTACTCAAACTTGTCGCTGCCGGGCTCTTGGCCGTTCGGAAAATACGCACCTATCACCCGCACGCCCGCAGCGCCAGGGGGTGCACCTTCCGGCACCACGGTGCCGGTAATTACGCGCGACATGTCGTCGTCAAAACTTGGGATGTTTTTGATCACATCCGTGGCGGGTGTTCGGGTTAGCAGCGCCACGCCGTTGTAGGTTTTTTGACCAAACCACTGCGCGTGGTAGCCCATGGCAATGAATGCATCCACCGGAAACTTGTCGTCTGTGAGCTTGAGTTCTTGCAGCGCCAGCACGTCCACGGGGTTAGCCGCCAGCCAGTCCAATACCTGGGGCAAGCGCACGCCCAGGGAGTTCACGTTCCAGGTGGCCAGTTTCATTTTTTTTTGGGTAAATAGGGCTGCAAGCATCGTGGAGTATGCGTAACCAGCTATCAAATATGTAGCGCTGCGAGAGCGCCAACAACCAGGCCCACACCGCCTGCGGCAAACATGGCGTATTCCAGCCACTTCTTTTTGGTCAGCAGTGCGATGGCGGCCAGCGCAATACACACCTGCAGCACCGTCGTGGACTGGGCCCAGCGGTGGTGCTGGTGCATTTGTTCGTCGCTCTGGTGGTCCCACTCGGTGGCCTCCGCCTCCAACTTGTCGGCTACCACCTTGATCTCGCCTTTTTCTTTTTCGTAGCGGTCTACCTTGGCCTGATATTTGGTCTTATCGTCTGGGTTGGGTGCCAGGTCGCGCGACATTTCAGCCAAAGACTGCTTGGTGCTCTTCGACTGGAAGTAATTCCATTGATTAGAAGCTTCGGTTTTCTTGATGGCCGCGTTGTTCTTGTACAGGCCCGCATTGGCTTGTGTTGCCCCGCCCATATAGCCAAAAATGGCACCTACGGTGGCGATGATGGCCGTGAACATCGCTATTTGGTTGATCATGCCGCCCGTGTTGCCGTGCGATCCATGGTCCCCGCCGTGCCCACCTTGCTGGGCGTGTTCCAACTCGTGGTCGTGGGGGCCGTGTACGTGAAATCCGTGTCCTGACATTTTTTAGTCTCCTGAGGTGCGTGTGTAAGTTACAAAGTTAAACGACAAGCCGTTAGCAGCTACATGGTGTGTGCGGGCGGTCTCTGCCCACGCAGCACCCAAGCGGGGGGCAAAGGCGTCGCCTTCAAAATCTTTTTCAATTTCGGTCACCACGGCGGTGGCGGCCAAGGGCTCGGCCAGCGCATACAGCTGCGCGCCACCAATCACCCATACATCGGGAAATTGCTCACAAATTTGTAGCGCCTTACGCAAGGTGGATGCGGTCTGTGAGCCGCTTTCACTCCAATTTTCCTGGCGGGTAACGACGATGTTGGTGCGCCCGGGCAGCGGACGAAACTTGGGTGGCAGCGAGTCCCAGGTCTTGCGCCCCATGATGACCGGGCAGCCCAGCGTGGTGCGCTTGAAGTGCGCAAGGTCTTCGGGCAAATGCCAGGGCAGGGTGCCATTGATACCAATGACACCATTGGCCGCACGGGCGTAAATGAGGTGCAGGCGCGGGCCTGCTGTGTTAGCGCTGTTCATACCTTAGACCGCCACCGGCGCTTTGATGGCCGGGTGGCACTCATAGCCCAGCACCTCAAAGTCTTCAAACTGGTAGTCGAAGATGCTCTCGGGCTTGCGTTTGATATGTAGCGTGGGGTAGGCCATAGGCGCGCGGCTGAGTTGCAGCGCCACCTGCTCGTGGTGGTTGCTGTAGATGTGGCAGTCGCCACCCGTCCAGATGAAGTCGCCCACGTCCAGATCGCACTGCTGCGCCACCATGTGGGTAAGCATGGCGTAGCTGGCAATGTTGAACGGCACACCCAAAAAGATGTCTGCGCTGCGCTGGTACAGCTGGCAGCTCAGGCGGCCTTTACCGCCCGGTGTTTCAGCAGGGGCCACATAAAACTGAAAGAACGCGTGGCAGGGCATCAGCGCCATCTTGTTTAGCTCTGCCACGTTCCAGGCGCTCACAATAATGCGGCGGCTGTCGGGGTTGGCCTTTAGGGTTTTGATCACATCGGCAATCTGGTCGATGTGGCCGCCGTCTGGCGTGGGCCAACTGCGCCACTGCACGCCATACACTGGGCCCAGGTCGCCGGTCTCGGGGTTGGCCCATTCGTCCCAAATGCTCACACCGCGCTCTTTGAGCCAGTTGTTGTTGCTGGAGCCGGTCAAAAACCACAGCAGCTCTTGAATGATGCTGCGCAGGTGCACCTTCTTGGTGGTGACCAGCGGAAAACCTTCGTTCAAATCGAAGCGCATCTGGTAGCCAAACACGCTGGTGGTGCCGGTGCCAGTGCGGTCGGGCTTGAACACGCCAGTGGTGTGCACGTGGCGCATGAAGTCTTCGTACTGGCTGCACACGGAGCGGGTGGGGGCGAGGGTAGGACTAGTCATGATCGAAATTTTAAAGTCGAACGCGCTTCATATGCCTGAGGCGCTAACTTCTGCTCAAGTCAAGCTGTCTAGCCAGACTGTAAGTGCCAACAGTGCTAGCAGCAGCACCACCACCACGGGCATCACGGCGCTCAGTCCGGCCCAGGTAGCCAGCACGCCAAAAGCGGCAGGAATGATGGAGCCGCCCGCATAAGAAAACATCATCTGCCGACCAATCACTGCGCGGGCTATATCGTCAGGAAAGCGGCGCGCCGTTTCGTGCATCAGTGAAGGAAACACCGGGGCGCAGCCCAATCCCATGAGCACCAGCCCCGCCAACGATGCGTCGCCCAACCATCCATGCGCTGCAAACAGCGCCGCACCGCAGGCGGCTACTGCTATGCCCAGGCGCACCAAGCGGCGGTTGCCCAGGTGGTTGGCAATCAGACCCACCCCAAAACGCCCGGCCGTAATCGAGCCAAAGTACACCGAAACCCATACGCCCGCCTGCGCCAGCGGCACGCCGCGGTCGGTGACCAAAATGCTGGCCGCCCACAGGCCGGTGCCCATCTCAGCGGCGACATAAAACAAAAAAGTGGTCGGTGCTAGCCATTGCGCCAGGGTGCTCAAGGGTTTGAATGTGGATGCCAAGGCGTGAGCTGCATCGTCTTTAGGAGGTGTGGCGTTCTCACGCGACCACAGTGATAAAGTAAGCCACAGCATGATTGCCAGCGCCAACTGCATCAATCCGATAGTGCGTGCGCCCAAGGTCCAACCTGTGGGGCTGGCCAGTGCCCAACCCATTATCAATGGCCCGGTGGTTGCGCCTATGCCCCAAAAGCCGTGCAGCCAGTTCATGTGGCGCGACGAATAGTGCGCGGCTACAAAGTGGTTCAGGCTGGCATCTACAGCGCCAGCACCTAGGCCTAACGGGATACCCAAGAGCACCAGCCAGACAAACGAAGGTGAAATCGAAAAGCCCACCAAGGCCAACGCCGTCATCAGACAACTGGCGGCCACCACCACACCCGTGCCCACGCGCTTGACGATGGTGCCCGCAAAAAAGCTCGATGTTGCTGCGCACACCGTGATGGTGATAGTGACGATGCCCACTGCCGCCAAGGGCTGGCCCATGTCGGCGCGAATGGCCGGCCACGCCACACCCAGCAAGCCATCGGGCAGGCCGAGGCTGACGAAGGACACATACACAATGCCCAGCAGTAGTAAGTGCGCCATTTATCGCTTCTTCAACGTTTCAGTACCCGGCCCGGGTTCATCAGGTTGTGTGGGTCCAGCGCCTGTTTGATGCTGCGCATCAGGCCCAGTGCCACGGGTGATTTGTGCTGCTCTAGCTTTTCGCGCTTGAGGCTGCCAATACCGTGCTCTGCGGAGATGGAGCCGCCAAACTGGTCCACCATGTCATAAACCAGCGCATTGATGGGCTTTTCCTGGTTTTGCAAAAAGGCTTCGGCGTCCGCACCGTCGGGCGCTTGCACGTTGTAGTGCAGATTGCCATCGCCCAAGTGGCCGTAGTTCACCAGCCGTGCGCCGGGGAACGATGCTTCCAGCTTGGCGTCGGCCAGGCGCACAAACTCAGGGATGGCGGACACGGCAATCGAAATGTCATGTTTGATGTTTAGCCCCTCTTGGGCTTGTGCCAATGGAATACTCTCGCGGATATGCCACAGTGCGCGCGCTTGCGCCACGCTCTCGGCCACTACAGCATCTGTCACACAACCCGCCTCCATGGCGGCTTCTAGCAGGCGCTCGAATACTTCACGGGCGTGGGATTCGGATTCGTTGTCCGAGTTCTCCAGTACCACGCAGTAGGGTGATTCATTCCACAGCGGCACGCGCTGCTGCGGGAAGTGTTTCACCACCAGGCTCAGGGCAAATTGCCCCATCACTTCAAAACCGGTCAGGCCAGAGCTCAAGTGCTTGTGGGCCAGGCCCAGAAGCTCCACAGCTG
>JBJOLD010000364.1:0-9316 GCA_046045765.1 Pseudomonadota bacterium
ATTTCCAGCCCCACGTAATGGGAATTCAGAAAATTAGCAGCTTCCACCAACTGGGCTTGCTGGTAGTCCAGCTCGGTGTAGATCACCCGGTTTTGTACATCGCCATCCGGTGACACGATGATGACTAACAGGCGCTTTTCAGAAAGGCGCAAAAACTCGATATGACGAAATGCCGACGTGCGGCGCGGTGCGATGACAACCCCGACAAACTGAGACAAGTTAGAGAGCAAATTGGCAGCGTTAGAAATTACCTTTTGCGGCTGATCGGGTGCCAGGCTGTGCGATGCATAGTGCCCAGTCTGAACGGTGAGCATGGTGTCCACAAACAGTCGGTAGCCGCGCGCGGTGGGTATGCGCCCGGCAGAGGTATGGGGGCTGACAATCAGGCCCAGTTCTTCCAAGTCCGACATCACGTTGCGGATGGTGGCAGGCGAGAGTTCTAGCCCCGATGCGCGGGACAGCGTGCGGCTCCCCACGGGCTGTCCATCGGCGATGTAGCGCTCTACAAGGGCTTTCAACAACAACTTGGAACGATCATCGAGCATCGGGGCATTTTAGTGACCTATTTGGTGTTGTAATTTGCGCATGAAGTCCAAATTTCGCCATGTAGCGCTTATCGGCAAGTACCAGGCCACCAGCTCAGGGGCGGCGGGGGCATCCACCCGCCATTCGCTGGACGAGATTGCCCATTTTTTAATGGACCAAGGCTGCGACGTGGTGCTGGAAACAGACACCGCCACCAACATCGGTTTGGCCAACTACACCACCATGGATGTGACAGGCATTGGTCAGAACTGTGACCTGTGCCTGGTGGTAGGTGGCGACGGCACCATGCTGGGCATTGGCCGCCAGTTGGCGCAGTACAAAGTACCGCTGATCGGTATCAACCAGGGGCGGCTTGGGTTTATTACGGATATACCGTTCGAACAATACAAGGCCACGCTTAAACCCATGCTGGCGGGCGATTATGAAGAGGACGACCGCAGCCTAATGCAAGCCCGCGTTATGCGCGACGGGCATTGCGTGTTTGCAGCACAGGCCATGAACGATGTGGTGGTGAACCGTGGCGCAACGTCGGGCATGGTGGAGCTGCGGGTAGAGGTGGATGGCCGCTTTGTGGCTAACCAACGCGCAGACGGGCTAATTATTGCCAGCCCCACGGGCTCTACGGCCTATTCACTGTCGGCGGGTGGACCTTTGTTGCACCCTTCCATTCCGGGCTGGGTGATGGTGCCGATAGCGCCCCATACTTTGTCAAATAGGCCCATAGTGCTTGCCAATTCTGCGGAGATAGCTATCGAAATAGTAGCAGGCCGAGATGCCAGTGCCAACTTTGACATGCAGTCGTTGGCCAGCCTGATGCACGGTGACCGCATTGTGGTGACACGCTCAGAGCACCAGGTGCGCTTTTTGCATCCTAAAGGCTGGACCTACTTTGACACGCTGCGCGAAAAAATGCATTGGAATGAAGGAGTGGCCTGAAAGGCCATAGCGAAACATGGCACTTAAACGCATAGTTCTTCGTGATTTCATCATCGTTAGCGAGTTAGAGCTAGATCTCGAGTCCGGCTTCTCCGTGCTCACGGGCGAAACCGGTGCGGGCAAATCCATTTTGATAGACGCCCTGCAACTGGTGACTGGCGCACGCGCCGATGTGGGCGTAATACGTGAAGGCGCTACGCGCACCGACGTGAGCGCTGAATTTGACAGTGCCAGCAATCTGAACGCGTGGCTAGAAGAAGCGGGCTTTGAGGCAGGATACAGCCTGCTACTGCGCCGCACGGTCGACACACAGGGCAAGAGCCGCGCCTGGGTGAATGGCAGCCCCGCAACGGCCCAGCAGCTGCGCACTGTTGGCGAGCAGTTGCTCGACATTCATGGCCAACACGCTTGGCAAAGCCTGACCCGGCCAGACGCCGTGCGCGGCCTGCTTGACGCCTATGCCAAAGTCAATACGCAATCGCTCACCAACCTGTGGGGGCAATGGCGGCTAGCGCAGGGTGCTTTGACCAAAGCCATAGAGGCACAAGACTCGCTTCACCGCGAACGCGAGCGCTTAGCCTGGCAAATTGGCGAGCTGGAAAAGCTCAGCCCCCAGCCTGATGAGTGGCAAGAACTGAATACCAGCCACAGCCGCCTAGCCAATGGCCAAACCCTGCAAGACGCTGCAAACGGTGCAGTCGCCCTGCTGGATGATGACGATAACAACGCCCTGCGCGCGCTCAACGCAGCGCTGCAGCAACTGCATGGCCAATTGCACCTGGAGCCCGATTTCAAAGACCCGGCTGAAGTGCTCGCTTCGGCTATAGCCCAGGTAGATGATGCGGTGCACACCTTGCGCTCCTACACACGCAAAACCGAGCTAGACCCCGCGCGCCTGGCAGAGCTCGACGCACGCATGACACTGTGGATGAGCCTGTCGCGCCGCTACAAGCGCCCGCCAGAGGACTTGGTAACTTTGCTGGACTCATGGAAGAATGAATTGGCGCAATTGGACGCAGCCACAGATTTAGAAAGCCTGCAAAGCCAGGAGCGCAAGGCGCAAGCAGCGTTCACCACAGAGGCAAAAGCCATCTCCAAAGCGCGCAGCAAAGCCTCACCCCTGCTGGCCCAAAGCATCACCCACGCCATGCAAGGCCTCGGCATGCAAGGCGGACAGTTTCAGGTGGTCTTGGAAACACTGGCCCAGCCCATGCAAAGTGGTTTGGAGGAGGTGCATTTTTTGGCCGCAGGCCATGCGGGCAGCACGCCCCGTGCGGTGGGCAAGGTAGCGTCTGGTGGCGAGCTATCGCGCATGGCGCTGGCCATAGCAGTCACAACCAGTCAACTGGGCACCGCGCAAACACTTATTTTTGACGAGGTGGACTCGGGCGTGGGCGGAGCAGTGGCCGAGACAGTAGGCCGACTCATGAAACAACTGGGGACAGACAGGCAAGTGCTGGCGGTTACGCATTTGCCCCAGGTGGCCGTATGTGCCGACCACCATTTGGTGGTGTCGAAAACACGTCAAGGCCCTGCCACTTTGAGTACGGTGAACGCAGTACAAGGCGAACAGCGTGTGGGCGAAATTGCCCGAATGTTGGGCGGCGAAAAACTATCCAGCACCACCTTGGCCCACGCCAAGGAAATGCTGCAAGCGGGTTTGTAATGGAAATTGTTTTAATTACCGGCATGTCCGGCTCTGGTAAATCGGTAGCGTTGAATGCATTAGAAGACGCGGGCTTTTATTGTGTGGACAATTTGCCCCCTGAATTACTACTGCCTTTTGTGGAGTTGGAAAGAAAATACCAGGCTAACCGTTTGGCTATCGCCATTGATGTACGCAGCGCAACGTCGCTACCCCAAGTACCCAGACAACTACGCGCACTGCGTGCCGAAGGTATTGTGGTTAAGTCGCTATTTTTAGACGCCAGCACCGATACGCTGGTGCGCCGCTTTTCAGAGACACGCCGCAAGCACCCCTTGTCGCAAACCGACACAAACCGCGCAGGGAATGACCCCAATCGGGCTCTGGGCGACGCAATTGAATTAGAACGCGATCTATTGGCAGCGCTGCGTGAGGAAGCACATGTGATTGACACCAGCATTATTCGTCCATCGCAACTGCAAGGCTATGTCAAGGCATTGGTCGTTTCCCCCAGCGAACAGCTTACTTTGGTGTTTGAATCTTTTGCATTCAAAAGGGGAACACCTACTGATGCAGACTACCTATTCGATGTGCGTATGTTGCCCAACCCACATTATGATCCGTCACTTAAAAATCTAACCGGCAAAGACCAACCAGTAATTGACTTTTTACAGTTGCAAGATGAGGTAACGCTGATGCAGCGGCACATCACCGACTTCTTGAACAGCTGGATTGATGCGATGGCCCGCGACCATCGTAGCTACGTAACTGTGGCTATTGGCTGCACAGGTGGGCAGCACCGTTCGGTGTATTTAGTCGAGCAACTGAGCGCGTATTTCAGCGCTCGTTGGCCCACGATTACACGCCATCGCGAGCTAGACGCTACGCGTTAGTAATCTCCGAATCGGCGCGGGCAAGCCCATGCTAGGCCATTCTGTAGCAAGCATCAAGCGCGCAGTGCTGACTTCCATACTCGCAGTGGCTAGTTCCAATTGGGCTACATGCAAATATAAATCTTTGTGCGTGAGAACGTGCATAAATACGGGCTCGAAACACAGTTGCTTCTGCCGCTCGAAAGACAGCACGCTGCGCAACGCAGCTTCTGAATCGAACAACGGCAAGCAATACAGGCCCGCCCACACGCCAGGCGCAGGCCGTTGCTCCAATAGCACTGTGCCGTCTGGCGTATGCGCCCATAGCAACCACAGTGACTGGCTAGAGCGTTTGAGCTTACGGGTACGCACCGGATAGCGCTGCGCATCTCCCGCGGCATGGGCCTTACACAACTTTTGTACCGGACAAATTATGCACAACGGCTTTTTAGGCATACACACCGTAGCACCCAAATCCATCATGCCCTGTGTATATCTAGGCATATCCGCAGCGGCGCTATGACCTGTGGGTAGCAACTCTGTAGCAGCATTCCACAGGGCGCGCTCGCTGGCAGCCATGGCCAAGTCAGCATCGAAACCCAATACGCGTGTCACCACCCGCTTAACGTTAGCGTCCAAAATTGCGACCTGCTCACCAAAACACAAGGATGCAATCGCAGCCGCTGTAGAGCGACCTATACCTGGCAAGGTGGCGAGTGTTTGTGCATCCGAAGGAAAGACTCCCCGATGCCCAGTCATCACTTGTTGCGCGCATCGGTACAAATTTCGGGCACGGGTGTAATAGCCTAAACCGCTCCACAAACCTAGCACATCGTCTAGCGCAGCATCAGCAAGTGACTTCACGGTTGGAAAACGGCACAAAAATCGATCAAAGTATCCAACAACAGTAACTACCTGCGTTTGCTGCAACATGATCTCGGAGAGCCAAACACGATAGGGGTCTCGGGTACCTTGCCATGGCAAGTGATTGCGACCTGCCACTTTTTGCCATTGCACCACTATGATGGCAAACCCCTGTCCAAACGCAGACACGCCTAGACCAATTCGATATCTAGCGCGTCATCCGGTACAGCAACTGGCACAACTTGGCGTGACGCAATGAGGTAACCAGTAAGCTCTATCAGCTTTTCGTCCATTTGTTCCAACACGGCTTTTTGTGCATCAATTTCGGAGATACGGTCTTCCAAGCCCCCTGCGGCTTGATGAATACGGTCGATCGCTTCTATGCGACGCGTAAAGTTACGGCGACGCTCGCGCAACTGCGCATCCAGCTGTGCAGCGGCAGACTTACTCCAAAGCTCCACATCACTCAATGCAGTTTCATTCACCGCACGCAATCGCGTGGACAACGCGCGTACTAACCGATCAGCAAATTCAGGCTGCGCCAGCTTAAAGGCATTCCCAAGTCCCAGATACTGCAAGTGGCTGCGCTCTACCAAATCCAGATCGTTAAGATATTGGGCCAATTGCGGCTCTGCTGGCGGTTGAAGTGAAAAACCGTACTCAGCGTTCAATTGCTTAAAAGTTGCGGTCAACATGGCTTGAATTTCACTGGTGATAGTTTGTACACGTTGCAGGTTGGCACGCAAGCGTTCAAAAGTCTCGCCATATGATTTTTTTACACCTAGCTTTAGGCCCTTTTGCATGAGTGCTTGGGTTAACTCGCCCATTTCACCTTTGAGCGCACGCGAACCTAGAATATCAAACACTTCGCGTAGCAACTTGAAGTGCACAGATCGCACTGCGTGAATCTTGGCTCCACCTTGGTCAAACTCTACCTGTTCGTTAGAAATGCGGGTACGCATATGTTTAATCACGGAAGCGTTCTTGCCCTGAAGGCCAGTCAACTCCATGGTTTGCTCAACCAAGTCACGTTTGCGTATGTTGATGACGCGGCCCGTTTCAGCGCGTAGATCGGTAATACCTTTCACTACGGCTGCGCTCAAAATTTTCTGGCGCTGGCCCAACATCCCTTGACCCAATGCGTCTTCAAGCAACCGCAAGTTACTTTGCTCAAGTAAAGCCTCGTCGTTGGTAACCTTTCCAACAAGGCCTTTTTGTGCAGAAACAGCGATTACACGTTCGGCCGGAATTTGCAATATTTCTGCCGTACTGGCTTTTTGACGATCAATTTGGTCTTGGATTTGCAACGGTGTGCTGAGCTCGTCCCACAACGTGTCAATTTTGTTAAGCACGACCAAACGTGCATCAAGCTGCGTGGTGTCGGCAATCAAATGTTCGCGCCAAATGGTGAGATCGGATTTTGTAACACCGGTATCCGCGCCTAATATAAACACCACCGCCTGTGCCTGAGGAATAAGGCTCACGGTGAGCTCTGGCTCAGCACCAATAGCATTCAGCCCCGGTGTGTCCAAAATCACCAGCCCTTGCTTAAGCAATGGGTGTGCAATATTGATGAGCGCATGCCGCCATTTGGGTACTTCGACCATACCTTGAGCATCGAGCATGGGGTTGTCTTGCGGCGCCTGGCTTTGCCAAAAACCCAAGGCATGAGCATCTTCTTGGCTCACTCTGCGAGTTTCGGCCACTTTTTCAAGGCACAGGGCCAGCTGCTGTGGATCATTTACGTCGAGGTCAAAGCGTTCCCATTTCTCGGGTGCCATGCGCCATTCCATCAAAGCTTGAGGTTGCAAGCGGGTCTCGATCGGGAGCAAGCGCAAGCAAGGCGGTACATCGGCGTCGTAGCCCATTTCGGTCGGGCACATGGTGGTACGGCCAGCGCTAGCAGGCATGATACGTCGCCCATACCCAGCAAAAAAAATCGCGTTGATCATCTCGGATTTGCCGCGCGAAAACTCAGCCACAAAAGCGACCATCACCTTATCAGAGCGTACCTGCGCTTCGAGCCTGCGTAAGCGCTCCTCAACGGCGGCGTCCAGCAAGTCGTAGTCTTTCATCCAATCTGCCAACAATTTCAGGCGCAATGCAAACTCACGACGCCAGGTGCCGTGTTGATCAAGTTGTTCGTTAAATGAAGTAGCCAAAAGTGTCCCCGTGCAATGTTTCAATATAGCACTGCAGCCCAATGTTACTGTCACGGCTTTTGGCACGTTGGACAAAAAAACGTCGAGCGCTGCCCTTGGCGAATGGATCTGATCGGCACGCCACATACTTTACAACGCAATCCCTCACGTCCATAAACCATGGCTTCCAACTGGAAGTAGCCCGATTCGCCATGGGCGTTCGAGAAGTCACGCAATGTGCTTCCCCCTTTTGCTACTGCGCGAGATAGTACGTCGCGTATAGCTTGATGCAAGCGTGCCATACGTGGCCGACTCAGGCTGTTCGAGCGTGTTGTAGGTCTGATTCCCGCCAAAAATAATGCCTCGGATGCGTATATATTCCCCACCCCCACCACCAATTCACCACCCAATAACACCTGTTTGACGGCGGTTTTTCGCTGCAACAGCCCTTGGCGAAACTGTAACAAATCAAAATCGTCTCCCAAAGGTTCCACGCCCAATTTACCCAGTAATTTTTGAGCAATTTCACTATTTTGATTCTTCGCAAACACCACCGCCCCGAAGCGGCGCGGGTCGTTCAGGCGCAAAGTTCCACGACTGGTCACCAAATTGAAATGGTCGTGCGCACCCAGGGCAGTAGCCTGTACGCCAAAGGTCACGCTACCCGACATCCCCAAATGCAGCAGCAGTAGCCCATCACTCAAATCCAGCAACAGGTACTTCCCGCGCCTGCGAACACGCAGGACGGTGCGCCCGACCAAGATATCGGGGTCAACGCCCAACGGCCACCGCAGCGGTTTTCCCACCTCGACTTGAAGAATGATGGCGTCCGAAATACGATCGGCAAAACTCAGTCGGGTGACTTCAACTTCGGGTAATTCGGGCATGCATATTCCTGGGGCCGGTGCAATTGTTCTGCATAGATTATTATGGTTTGATGACCTTCATGAAGCGCATTACATTAACAACCTTGCTGCTAGCTGCCGCGCTGCAATCGGGAGGTGCAACCGCCGCTCCTACCGACGCAGTTAACAACTCAAACCTTAACAGCGCTTTGTTCTACCAACTGCTGATTGGAGAACTAAGCGCCCAGAGCGACGATCCAGGCTTGGCCTATTCTTTGATACTCGACGCAGCACGAAAAAGTAACTCTGAGCAACTGTACGAGCGAGCCGTAGAGTTGGCACTGTCTATACGTAACGGCGAATCAGCACTACAAGCCGCACAGGCTTGGTCACGCGCGTTTCCGAAGTCCGCTGAAGCCAATCGCAATGTGATTCATATTTTGGTCGGCCTCAATAAAATGGGCGAATTGCCAGATGCCATTCAGCGGGGTCTATCTGTAACTCCAAGCAAAGAGCGCGCTGCAGCCATTGCAGCGGTGTCACGGTACTTATCAAGAGCGACTGACAAGCCAGCGGCCGCGAACGTGATGGAGCAAGGTGCCGCAGCTGAGCTTGGCAACTCTGTAACTGGGCCAGCCGCTTGGTCAGCCATAGGTGCATTGCGTCTTTTGGCCGGAGACAACACGGGAGCCGTGGCGGCCGCGCGTCGGGGCAATGCGCTTAACGTCAGGTCTGACGACCTGGCAGCACTTGCGCTAGCTTTGATGGACGCCAAACTACCGGAAGGCGAGGAGATGATTCGCAAAACCCTTGCCGATGCGCCCTCTGCCGAGATACGCATGGCCTATATCCGCAGGCTGCTAGACGCACATCGTAACGCCGAAGCCTACAGCCAGCTGTTGCTGCTCACTCGGCAAGCACCCGGATTCCCTGACGGCTGGGTTGTGCGCGGTTCCCTAGAGATGCAAGACAAGAAAACCGCTGCAGCTGATGCGTCACTAAAACACTATGTAAGCTTGATGACTGCCAAGGCGGGCTACGACGAATCGGCTGACACCGACCGTGGCTTGGTGCAAGCCTACCTTCTGTTGTCGCAGATAGCTGAACAAGAGAAGCGTCTCGACGATGCCCGCACTTACCTTGACCGCATCAACAGCAGCCAAGACATCCTTCGCGTACAAACGCGACGCGCGAACCTATTGGCCAAGCAGGGCAAGATCGAAGACGCACGAATTTTGCTGCGTGATACGCCAGAGCTGCAACCCAGCGATGGGCGCGCCAAGCTGAACGCAGAAGTTCAATTGCTACGCGACTACAAGTTATTTGCACAAGCCTACCTACTGTTGAACCAAGCGCTACAAAACGATCCAAATGACGCCGACTTGGCTTACGACCAAGCCATGATGGCAGAAAAACTAGGTAAGACCGCCGAAATGGAGCAATTGTTGCGGCAAGTTATAGCGGCCA
>JBJOLD010000380.1:0-3307 GCA_046045765.1 Pseudomonadota bacterium
CGCGGTATGCACCGTTCGCACAACGCTTTGGTTGTGCCTGGCATTGCGGTGGAATCCACCACCGGCGAAACCCACTTGCGCCATCACATCAGCCCTACCGGTTTTTACCGTGGCCGTAAAGTGCTGAAGACCAAGTCAGAAGCCTAACCCGCACATTTCATACAAAGCCCGAAGCTGCCAAAACGGTAGCTTCGGGCTTTTGTCATTAGTGGCCCTTGCTTGAGCTTGCACATGATTACTATCGCCGTTGACTGTATGGGGGGCGACCATGGCCCCAAGGTTACTTTGCCTGCATGCCAGCAGTTTTTGGATCAGCACGCCGATGCTGCGCTGGTGATTGTGGGCTTGGCCGATGCCTTGAAAAATTTCTCGCATCCGCGGGCTACTTTGGTTGTTGTGACCGAAGTGGTGACCATGGATGACCCGTTGGAAATTGCCTTGCGCCGCAAAAAAGATTCGTCCATGCGGGTTGCTATTCAGCATGTAAAAGATGGCATGGCGCAGGCTGCGGTGTCTGCTGGCAATACGGGCGCACTGATGGCGATTTCGCGCTATGTCCTCAAAACTTTGGACGGCATTGAGCGCCCCGCCATTGCCGGCCAGATTCCCAACGCTTCTGGTGGGGCAACGACTGTGCTTGACCTGGGTGCCAATGTGGATTGCACGGCACAGCACTTATTGCAGTTTGCAGTGATGGGCTCCGCGTTGGTGTCTGTGCTTAAAAACGAAGAATCACCATCTGTGGGCTTGCTCAATATTGGCGAGGAAGTCATTAAAGGTAACGAAGTGATAAAAAAAGCGGGCGATTTGCTTCGATCTGCTGCTAAATCGGGTGACTTGAACTTTGTTGGCAATGTCGAAGGTAACGATATTTTTAAAGGCCATGTGGACATAGTGGTTTGCGATGGCTTTGTGGGTAATGTGGCCTTGAAGACTAGCGAGGGCCTGGCCACAATGATCGGTGGCTTCCTGAAGGCTGAGTTTTCGCGCAACATTTTTACAAAAATGGCGGCCATTGGTGCCTATTCGGTATTAACGGCGCTTAAAAATCGCGTTGACCACCGCAGGTACAACGGCGCCGCGTTGCTCGGTCTGCGTGGCTTGGTATTTAAGAGTCACGGCTCGGCCGATGTCTTAGCTTTTTCCAACGCCTTGAACCGGGCGTATGATGCAGCCCGAAACAACTTGCTGGACCGCGTTCGGGTTCGCATTGCCCACGCTGCGCCTTTGTTGGCCGCTGAGACGGTGCAATAGCCTGAGCGACTGTCGCGCCGACTATTCATGAGACGTTATTCCCGCATTACAGGTACAGGCAGCTATTTGCCACCCCGCCGTTTGAGCAATGCCGACCTGGTCGCCCAGTTGGCAGTCACAGGCGTGGAGTCTTCTGACGAGTGGATTGTGGAGCGCACCGGGATCAAGGCGCGGCACTTTGCGGATGACGGTGTATTCACCAGTGATTTGGCCTTGGAGGCTTGCAAAAATGCGCTGACTGCGGCAGGTCGTGTGCCTGCCGACATCGACTTGATCATCGTTGCAACATCCACGCCGGACATGGTGTTTCCGTCTACTGCTTGCATTTTGCAGAACAAACTGGGTGCTCCCGGTGGGGCAGCGTTTGATGTGCAAGCGGTGTGCAGCGGCTTTGTTTACGCGCTGTCGATTGCCGACAGCATGATCCAGACCGGTGCGGCCAGTAAAGCGCTGGTCGTGGGCGCTGAAATTTTTTCCCGCATTCTGGATTTCAAAGATCGCACCACCTGCGTATTGTTTGGCGATGGCGCTGGCGCTGTAGTGCTGGAAGCCTCCGACGTACCTGGAATTTTGGCTAGTGACCTGCACGCCGATGGCAAGCACGTAGGTATTTTGTGCGTTCCCGGTCATGTGTCTGGCGGCAATGTCACTGGTGATCCGCTGTTGAAGATGGATGGCCAAGCCGTTTTCAAATTGGCAGTGGGCGTGCTAGAAGATGCTGCACGCGCTGTGCTGGCCAAAGCTGGCAAAACCGAGGCTGATATTGACTGGCTTATTCCCCATCAAGCGAATATTCGCATCATGCAAAGCACGGCACGCAAGCTCAAGATGTCGATGGACAAAGTGGTAGTGACGGTAGACCAACATGGCAATACATCGGCGGCGTCCATTCCCTTGGCATTGGACTCTGCCGTGCGCAGCGGCAAGGTCATACCCGGTGAAACACTCATGCTGGAAGGCGTTGGCGGTGGTTTTACCTGGGGTGCAGTGCTATTAAATTTGTAGCTATTTACGCATATTGGGCGCGGGCTTCAGGTTAATTTGATATAAAAAATCATGAAACAGTTTGCATTTTTATTTCCGGGCCAAGGCTCTCAGTCGGTTGGTATGTTGGATGCTTGGGGGAATCACCCGGTGGTTGCCCAAACCTTGCGTGAAGCGTCCGATGCGCTGAATGAAGACGTGGGCAAGCTAATCCATGAAGGTTCCAAAGAGGCATTGGCGCTGACCACCAACACCCAGCCAGTGATGTTGGTGGCGGGCGTGGCAGCGTACCGCGTGTGGATGTCGGAAGTGGGCGTTGCGCCCGCTGCGGTCGCTGGACATTCGTTGGGTGAATACAGTGCACTGGTGGCTGCAGGTGCATTGACACTTGCCCAAGCTGCGCCTTTGGTGCGGTTGCGGGCACGGGCCATGCAAGAAGCCGTGCCGGTGGGCGTGGGTGCCATGGCGGCTATTTTGGGCATGGATGCTACTAAAGTTATAGCTGGTTGCGCAGAGGCGACGGGCGCTTTCGGCCTAAACAGTTCTGAAATTGTGGAAGCGGTCAACTTCAACGACCCCAAACAAACCGTCATCGCTGGCAGCAAAGCGGCAGTCGACAAAGCCTGCGAAATTCTGAAAGCCAATGGTGCCAAGCGCGCGTTGCTGCTGCCTGTGTCTGCACCTTTTCACTCCAGTTTGATGAAGCCTGCTGCTGAAAAACTCAAAGCGCGCCTGGAAGAAATCGACATTGCTACCCCCCAAGTCGCGTTGATCAACAACATTGACGTGGCACTTGAGGTAGACGCGGACCGTATTCGCGATGCGCTTTATCGTCAAGCCTTTGGGCCCGTGCGTTGGGTGGAATGCGTGCAAGCCATCAAGGCGCGTGGCATTTCCAACTTGGTGGAGTGCGGCCCGGGCAAGGTGTTGGCTGGTATGTGCGCACGCATCGACGCAGAATTAACCGGTGCCGCGATGTTTGATCCCGCCACCGTCTTGGAAGTGCAAGGAGTCTTGGCATGAGTGAAGTCAAATTTGAAGGTCAAGTGGCCTTGGTCACCGGCGCATC
>JBJOLD010000006.1:0-4922 GCA_046045765.1 Pseudomonadota bacterium
CCTTCCGCATGGGCGATTTGGCCGGCAACGATATCGGCTGGGCGATCCGCAAGCGCCGTTACACCGAAAAGCCCGACATGAAGTACAGCAAAACGGCTGACTTGTTGTGCGAAAAGGCCGCTTCGGCCAGAAGACTGGTGCGGGCTGGTACGACTATGTGCCCGGCAAACGCGACGCCATCCCCAATGCCGAGGTGATAACCATGATTGAAGAGCATCGCAAGACGCTGGGCATCACCCCACGCAAAATTTCGGACGAAGAAATTGTGCAGCGCCTGGTGTTCAGCCTGGTGAACGAAGCCGCTCACATTGTGGAAGAAGGCATTGCCAACAAGGCCAGCGATATCGACATCGTTTACATCTTCGGCTACGGCTTCCCCGCCTACCGCGGCGGCCCCATGAACTACGCCGACCAAGTGGGCCTGTTTAACGTGGTGCAAGCCATGAACCGCTTTGCCCAAAACCCCTTGGATGATGCAGCGTTTTGGAAACCTGCGCCGCTGCTGCAGCGTCTGGTAGCTGAAGGCAAAACCTTCAACTGATTATTGAAATAGCAACGAAAGATAAGACCATGTTAAAGAAATTTGCTTGGGGGCTGCTGTTCTCGTTGCTGTTACTGGGGCTTGTTGTGGCGGGGAACACGATGCGTAAAGGTTCCAGGCAACTGGAAGTTGCGCCGTTGCCGAAGTTGGAACTGGATCAGGCCGCTGTTGCCACACGTCTGGCTGAGGCGGTCCGCCTGCGTACCGTGTCTGCTTACGAGGACCCTAAAGCCAATCTGGATCAGTTTCGGAGTTTTCATACGCTCCTACAACAACGATTTCCCAAGGTGCACGCAACGCTGGGGCGTGAGTTTGTGGGAGAGCTTTCATTGCTGTACACATGGAAGGGCAGCAAACCAGATGCCAAGCCCATCATGCTAATGGCCCACCAGGATGTCGTGCCAATTGCCCCCGGTACTGAAAAGAATTGGCAGCAGGAACCATTTTCTGGCGCTATCGAAGGCGGTTACGTTTGGGGCAGGGGATCGTGGGACAACAAGGGCAACCTGATGTCCCAGCTTGAGGCGGTGGAAGCCTTGCTCAATGCTGGTTATGTCCCGGAGCGCACGATTTATCTGTTCTTTGGCGCCGACGAAGAGTTGGGCGGCGCCAGAGGTGCAGCTGTGGCGGCCAGTCTTTTCAAAGAACGGCGCATCCAGTTGGAAATGGTGTTGGACGAGGGGCTGCTGATCACCGATGGGATACTTCCTGGCCTCAACAAACCTGCGGCACTGATTGGCCTGGCAGAAAAAGGCTACGTGTCGGTGGTGATGAAGTTCACCACAGCACCCGGGCACTCGTCGCAACCGCCAGCCAAAGGCACCAGTGCCATCGGCATGATGAGTGCGGCCATCAAGCGCTTGGACGACAACCAGCTTCCCGCCGGTATTCGGGGTGTTGCAGCAGAAATGTTTGACACATTGGCGCCAGAGATGAGCGGATTTGGCAGAGTGGCATTGTCCAATTTGTGGCTCTTTGGCCCGTTGGTACAAAAGCAGCTGGAAGCTGGTGCAGCCACCAACGCCATGTTGCGTACCACCACCGCGCCAACCATTGCCCATGCGGGCAACAAAGACAATGTGCTACCGGGAGTTGCGGAAGCCACTGTCAACTTCCGGATACTGCCCGGCGAGACCCGGGAATCGGTCATGGCGCATGTTCAGGCTGAGGTGGGGCAGGTAGCACCTAAGGAAAAGTACGAGCTGTATGTGATGCCCAATCACAGTAGCGAGCCCAGTAAGGTCGCACCCAGCACTTCGGCCCAGTACCAACTACTGAGCACCACAGTACGGGAAGTCTTCCCTGGTGTTTTGGTGGCTCCCGGACTCATGATTGCTGGAACAGACTCGAAATACTTTGCTGAGGTTAGCGACCACATATTCAAGTTTTCGCCGGTAGTAGCCAAACCGGAAGACCTGCCCCGCTTTCACGGCACCAATGAGCGTATTGCCATCAATAACTATGCCGATGCCATTCGTTTTTATCACCGTCTGATTAGCGAGGGTGCCAAGGTGCCCAAGAACTGAAACTCTTCAAAAAGGATTTACATGACCGCAGCAGTAATCGTTTCCACAGCCCGCACACCTTTGGCCAAGAGCTGGAAAGGTGCCTTTAACATGACCCACGGCGCCACCTTGGGCGGCCACGCCGTGGAACACGCCGTGAAACGCGCAGGCATTGAGGGTGCCGAAGTAGACGACGTCATCATGGGCTGCGCATCGCCCGAGGGCGCCACCGGTGCCAACATTGCACGCCAGATCGCACTGCGCGCGGGCTTGCCCATCACCACCTCGGGCGTGACCGTGAACCGCTTTTGCTCGTCCGGCTTGCAAACCATTGCGATGGCAGCCCAGCGCATCATTGCCAACGAGGGCGACATTTACGTGGCCGGAGGTGTTGAATCCATCTCTTGCGTGCAGCAAGAAATGAACACCCACATGATGACCGACCCTTGGCTGATAAAAAACAAGCCAGAGATCTACTGGAACATGCTGCAAACCGCAGAAAACGTGGCCAAGCGCTACAACATTGGCCGCGACGCTATGGACGAATACGGCGCGGCCAGCCAGCAACGTGCTACCGCCGCCTTGGCCGCAGGCCTGTTTGCCGCAGAAATTGCCCCTATCACAGTGACCATGGGCGTGGCAGATAAGGTAATGGGCCTAACTACCAAACAAGTGACAGTGAGCGACGACGAAGGCATCCGCGCTGGCACCACCAAAGAGGGCATTAGCGGCCTGCGTTCCGCATTGCCCGGTGGCCTGGTCACCGCCGGCAACGCCAGCCAGTTTTCTGACGGCGGCGGTGCGGTGGTGGTGATGAACGAAACCTTGGCCGAGAAAAAGGGCCTGCAACCGCTGGGTCGCTTTTTGGGCTTTGCCGTGGCGGGCTGCGAGCCGGACGAGATGGGTATTGGCCCCGTGTTTGCCATTCCCAAGGTGCTGGCACGTTTGGGTCTGAAGGTCAGCGACATTGACCTGTGGGAACTGAACGAAGCCTTTGCCGTGCAAGTGCTGTACTGCCGCGACAAACTTGGCATTCCCGCTGACCGCCTGAATGTGAACGGCGGCGCAATCGCCGTGGGCCACCCCTACGGTGTGAGCGGCCAGCGCCTGACCGGCCACGCCCTGATCGAAGGCAAACGCCGTGGCGCCAAACGGGTGTGCGTAACCATGTGCATTGGCGGCGGAATGGGCGCGGCTGGGATTTTTGAGGTGCTGTAAGCTGTCCAAATTGCTACAAAATTAGTAGCTAGCCACGCATGTCCTACGGGGGCTGCGTGGCTTTTTTATGCTTAAAATGGTCATCATTTCCGTGGTTGGGTAATTGTGTAAAAAGGCTAGCCTTGATTCAGAAGAAGCTGACATCAGGCCCAAAAAGCCGCCAAGGGCAGTCATAATTTACTCGTACAAAGGGGAGCGAGTCTTAATCCCCTATGCCAACGCTTATCGCCAGCAGCACTGCGGCGGTTCAATCCAACAACGTTTATCTGGCGTAGGTCAGCGTATAACACCTGCTGTCCCTTCAAGCTTGGTATAAGTCCGGGGCAAAGTTGCTGATCGTTTGTCATTGCGAACGAGAGCAAGGTGCCGTTATTCGAATCATCTCCGCACGAAAGGCAACCAAGCGCGAGAGCGCGTTTTATCAAGGTGGAACACCATGAAAGCTGAATACGACCTTTCTAAACTGAAAGCTCGCAAGAACCCTTACGCATCTAAGCTGAAAAAGCCTGTGACCATGCGCTTGTCGGAAGACGTTGTGCAGTATTTCAAAGGGATGGCAGACGAGGCTGGAGTCCCCTACCAGAGCCTGATTAACTTGTACTTGCGTGATTGCCTTGCCAACAGCCGAAAAGTGCAGATTAAATGGCCCCAAGCCATTTAGTCAACCCGTCACCAACAAGACATTTCCCACACCTCCAAACCGCCTGGCTGCCGCACAATGCGGTGCATGACGCTACGCACCACCATCGACTTTTTGCTCCACGATTGGCTTGACACTTCAGCCTTGGCACAGCGTGCGCGGTTTGCCGACCACAGCCGTGAAACCTTTGACGCTGTGCTGGACACCTGCGAGCGCATTGCGCGTGACAAGTACGCACCGTTTAACCGGCTGGTGGATGTGCAAGAGCCGCACTTTGATGGCGAACGGGTCATCTTGCCGCAGGCTACCCATGACGCTAACCGTGCCTATGCCGAGTCCGGCATGCTCAGCGCCGCGCAAGACTACGAGATGGGCGGCATGCAGCTGCCCTACAGCGTAGAGGCTGCGGCCAACGCTTTTTTTGCCTGTGCATCGGTCAGCATCGGCTCAGGCATGCTCACCACGGGCAACGCCAATTTGCTGATGAAGCACGGCACTGATGTGCAAAAAGAGGTGTTTGCCAAGAATGAATTTTCAGGCCGCTTCTCGGGCACCATGTGCCTGAGCGAGCCGCAGGCAGGCTCTAGCCTGTCGGACGTGGCCACCCGCGCAGTTCCAGACGTGACCTCATCAGAAGCCGCCGATGGCTTCGTTCCGTGGGATCAGGACCCGCTGGGCCCGCGCTACCGCCTCAAAGGCAACAAGATGTGGATCTCCAGCGGTGAGCATGATCTGACCGAGAACATCATCCACTTGGTGCTGGCCAAGATTCCTGATGCCGATGGCAAGCTGGTGCCCGGTACGCGCGGTATCTCCCTTTTCATCGTGCCCAAGAAACTGGTCAACACCCAGGGCCAACTCACAGGCGTGCGCAACGACGTGGCGCTGGCCGGGCTGAACCACAAGCTGGGCTGGCGGGGCACCACCAACACACTGCTGAACTTTGGCGAAGGCAAGTTTCCTGTGGGGCAGGGCAGGCCTTTTGGCGATGGTGCCGGGGCCGTGGGCTACTTGGTGG
>JBJOLD010000007.1:0-3212 GCA_046045765.1 Pseudomonadota bacterium
CGTGAGTAGCTCCTATTTTGGGAGCAACCTGCCGCAGTGTTACTTACAGGATGTCGGTGTTGGTTTACCGGGGTGCAGCGCTGGCGAGCTGCAGTGCCAGCCGGTTATGCCGCTCCATCAGCGGCCCCAGGTCCACCGTTTCCAGATGTCCCTCGCGCACCACCACTTTGCCGTTGACGACCGTGTAGTCCGCCTGCGGGCTGGCACACAGCAGCAGGCTGCCGACAGGGTCGTGCACCGCGCCACCGGCAAAGCCCAGCGTGTCCAGGTCAAACAGCACCAGGTCGGCGCACATGCCCACGGCCAAGTGGCCAATGTCCGCACGGCCCAACACCTGCGCACCGCCACGAGTGGCGACCTGCAGCACGTCGCGGGCCGTCATCTCGGCCGGGCCCAGGTCGCAGCCAAAAAAGGTTTTGCGTTCGCCATTGGGCAACACGCGCTCTTCGGGCGGCTGCATGGCGCGGCCCACGCGGGCCAGCAGCAGGGCCTGGCGTGCTTCGTTCACCATGTGCGCCGCGTCATTGCTGGCGCTGCCGTCCACACCCAGACCCACGGGCACGCCAGCGTTGAGCATCTTGCGTATGGGCGCAATGCCGCTGGCCAGGCGCATATTGCTGCATGGGCAGTGCGCCACGCCAGTGCGGCTGGCGGCAAAGAGGCTGATGCCCTCGTCGTCCAGCTTCACGCAGTGCGCGTGCCAAACGTCATGGCCCAGCCAGCCCAGGTCTTGCGCGTACTGCGTGGGGGTGCAGCCAAACTTTTCGCGGCTGTAGGCCAGGTCGTGGTCGTTCTCGGCCAGGTGGGTGTGCAGGCGTGCACCGTGCGCGCGGGCCAGCAGCGCCGACTCGCGCATCAGGTCGCGGCTTACGCTAAACGGCGAGCAGGGTGCGACGGCCACATTCAGCATGGAGCCAAACGAGGCATCGTGGTACTGCTCAATCAAGCGCTGCGTGTCCTTGAGAATGAAGTCCTCTTTCTCCACCACACGGTCGGGCGGCAACCCGCCCTGGCTTTGGCCCACGCTCATGCTGCCGCGTGTGGCTACGAAGCGCATGCCGATCTCGGCAGCCGCGCCAATGCTGTCGTCCAGCCGCACGCCGTTGGGATAGATGTAAAGGTGATCGCTGCTGGTGGTGCAGCCGCTCATCAGCAGCTCGGCCATGGCAATCTGCGTGCTCACCTGCACCATCTCGGGCGTGAGCCCCGCCCAAATGGGGTACAGCCCGCGCAACCAGCCAAACAGTTCTGCATCCTGCACGCCGGGTATGGCCCGGGTCAGCGACTGGTACATGTGGTGGTGAGTATTCACCAGTCCGGGAGTCACCAGATGGTGGCAGGCGTTGATCGTCTCGTCCGCCAGCAGGGCGTGGGGTGGCAGGTCGGCGGTGGCGCCGATAAAGGCAATGCGGTTGCCCTCAATGTAAATGGATGCGTTGCGCAGCTCTGTGGATTGCGCCGGGTCGGTGTGGTCAAAAGTAGCGACAGCGCGCGCGTTGTGAATCAGCAATGTGCCCATCAAAATATGTCTCCGTCAAACAAGTTGCCCACTTTACGAAGTGAGTCCTGTCGAGGCCGAATCCCGCTGACAGGCTGCAATAGCCATCAGAGGCGAGCACCGCGTTGCCGAGCGTACCGGGCTGTGCTATTGCGCACAATGTGTGTTGAAGCGCCCGCGAATTTTGCCTCAAGTAATATGCAAAAAAAAGGACATTGACGCCCATGACCATCCATTTTTCTGACCTCTCCCCCCGCGACGTGTTGGCCCGACTTTATTGGGCTGCTGTTGAACAAGCTTTGCCCGCCCACACGCTGGGTGCCTTTCTGCCGCCCGTACCCAAAGGCCGCACCCTGGTGCTGGGCGCTGGCAAAGCCGGCGGTGCCATGGCTCACGCGCTGGATGCGCTTTGGCCCCAAGATGCCCCCATGAAAGGCCTGGTGGTCACCCGCTACGACCACACGCCTCAACGCCCCGCCGACGCAGCGCCTGCACGCATCGAGGTGGTGGAGGCTGCCCACCCGGTTCCCGATGCAGCAGGGTTGGCCGCAGCGCAGCGCATCCTGGCCTTGACGCAAGGGCTAACGGCGGACGACTTGGTGATTTGCCTTATCTCCGGCGGTGGCTCGTCGTTGCTGACCTTGCCCGCGCAGTGGGAGGTTGGTGGAGTCCAAAGCGGCATCAGCCTGGAACTTAAGCAGCGCATCAACAAACTGCTGCTGGACAGTGGCGCCAGCATTCAAGAGATGAATTGCGTGCGCAAGCACCTATCTGCCATCAAGGGCGGGCGTTTGGCGGCGGCCTGCTATCCGGCCAAGGTGGTCACGCTGCTGATTAGCGATGTGCCGGGCGACGACCCCAGCGTGATTGCCAGCGGCCCCACCGTACCGGACCCAACTACCTGTGTCGAGGCGCTATCAATTTTGAAGCGCGTTACGCAAGATGCACGAGGGCAGGAGGCCGATTTCGTATTAAAAGCGCTGCAAAGCGGCCAACTGGAAACCCCCAAGCCCGGCGACGCCCGGTTTGCCAACAACACGGTCCACATGATTGCTACGCCGCAGCAGTCGCTGGAAGCCGCCGCCGCCGCCGCGCGTGACATGGGGCTGAACGCCTACATCTTGAGCGACGCGTTGGAAGGTGAATCGCGCGAGGTGGGCAAGGTGCACGCCGCCCTCGCCCGCACGGCAGCGCAGCGACCTGCTTCAGCCCAGCAACCGTTTGCCAAGCCCTGCGTGATTTTGAGCGGTGGCGAAACCACCGTTACCGTGCGGCCACGCCGCGAAGGTGCGGCCAAAGGCCGTGGCGGGCGCGCCGGAGAGTTTTGCATGGGCTTGACCCAAGCGCTGCAAGGGCAGGGCGGCGTGTGGGCGCTGGCGGCTGATACCGATGGCATAGACGGTGTGGAGGACAACGCCGGTGCCACGGTAGCCCCCGACACGCTGGCCCGCGCAGCGCAGGCGGGTGTAAGCCTGGCCGATTGCCTGGACCGTAACGACGCGGTAGGCTTTTTTGCCCCACTGGACGACTTGTTCACCACCGGCCCCACGCACACCAACGTGAACGACTTTAGGGCGATGCTGGTGCTTTAGTAGTCGGTCCTGATTTATTCATTTTCAGTTGATGGCCAACCGGTTTGGTTCTACTGAGGCGATTCGTGTGAGCTCGCGCAATACCTGGGGCCAATTTGGCTGTACACCGACTGCCTCACACA
>JBJOLD010000288.1:0-3956 GCA_046045765.1 Pseudomonadota bacterium
CTCACGCGACCGGCGGGGCTGTTGGCGTCCGGGTCCAGCACGGCGGTAAAAAAGCCCATTTGCTGCGCAGCATGCACAAACATGCGGCCCAGCTGGCCGCCGCCCATCACCCCCAGGGTGATTTCCTTGCCAGCGCCCAGTGTGGTTTCAGCAGTCTGCGCCATCAGCTGGCCGATCCGGTCACTGGCAACACCATGTTGCGCGCTGCTTCGGTCTGGTCGCGGCGGAAGGCTTCCAGCTCCTGGCGCATGCCCAGGTCGTTCACGCCCATCATGGCGATGGCAAACAAGGCGGCGTTGGCGGCACCCGCGGGGCCGATGGCAAAGGTGGCCACCGGAATGCCCTTGGGCATTTGCACAATGCTGTGCAGCGAATCCACACCCGACAGCGCCTTGCTCTGCACCGGCACACCCAGCACCGGCACCGTGGTTTTGGCCGCCAGCATGCCCGGCAGGTGGGCTGCGCCACCGGCTCCGGCAATGATGGCCTTGAGGCCGCGGCCAGCGGCGGCCTCGGCATAAGCAAACATATCGTCGGGCATGCGGTGGGCCGAAACCACCTTGGCCTCGAAACCGATGCCAAACTGTTGGAGAATCTGCACTGCGTGTTGCATGGTGTCCCAGTCAGAACTAGAACCCATAACGACGCCAATTTGAATATTCATAAAGTGTGGGGCAGTGCAAAAGGCCCGCCCGCCTTGGTTGACTTGCTATTTTACGTTTTCACCCCCAGATAGATTTTTATGATCAATGTCACGATAGAAAACTTCGACGCCGAAGTGGTTGCCGCCTCTCACCAAATCCCCGTGCTAGTGGACTTTTGGGCCCCCTGGTGCGGTCCCTGCAAGGTGATTGGCCCGCTGCTGGAAAAGGTGGAAGCCGAGTACAACGGCCGCTTCAAGCTGGTCAAAATCGACTCCGACCAAGAGCAGCAACTCGCTCAAGCCTTCGGCATTCGCAGCATTCCCACCTGCGTGCTAATGGCTGGTGGCAAGCCGGTTGACGGCTTTCAGGGAGCTATTCCAGAGAGCCAAATCAAGACCTTTCTTGACAAACACTTGCCTTCTGAAGACGAGCTGGTAGCCCAAGAAGACGCTGAAGACGCCCTGGCCCTGATAGCCGCTGGCGACCCGCAAGCCGCGCTGAACAAGCTGCACGAAGCGCTCACCATCAACCCCGGCAACGACGACGCCCGCTACGACTACGTCAAGCTGCTGATCGAGTCCGACATGATTGACGACGCCGAGGCTGCGCTGGCCCCGGCGCTGGCTGCCATTCCCAAACAGCTGCGGTTTGAGGCACTGGGCCAGTTCATCGACGCTATTAAATTCGTAGCTAGTGACGCGCGTGGCACTTGGGCTCCCGAGCAATTTGATGCCTTAATTGCCGCCAACAAGCGTGACTTTGACGCCCGACTGGCCAAGGCCCGCGTGCTGATGGTCGGCGGCGACTGGACCGCCGCCATGGACGAGCTGCTGGAAATCATCATGCGCGACAAGGCCTGGAACGCGGAAGTGCCGCGCCGCACCTTTGTGGCCATTCTGGAACTGCTCAGCCCGCCCAAGCCCAAGATCAACCCCGCCGATGCGGGCAAGACAGCGGGCGGCATCGAGATTGCCGGCAAAGTGGTGGCCGAGACCGACCCGCAGGCGCTGCTGGTGGCCGGCTACCGGCGCAAGCTCAGCATGGCGCTGAACTAGCCTAGGCGTTTGGCGGAACTTCCCGCCGCTGATAGCATCTACCCACCATGCGCTTGTTTATGATCATCGTCCTTATGGCCCTGCTGCCCTTGCGCGGCTGGGCGGGCGATGGCATGGCCATTCGCATGGCAAGTGGTATGGCGGGCCACCATGGTGCAGCCCCGGCGCAAACCCCAGCGGGGGCGCAAACGCCGATAGCCGCTGAACATGCCGACTGTATTGAGCACGCCAGCATGGCGGCCGGTCAACCCGCAGTCGCTGGCGACACGGCAGCGAAGCCAACATCCCCCGACCACTGCAACACCTGCCCCACGTGCCAAGCCTGCTTCTCTGTGGGTTTGCTGGTGCCTACCATCGAACTCCCAGCGCAATTGCCCCGCACGTCTTTTCTGCATGACCGTGCGGCGGCTGTCTTTGCCAGCGCCGACTTGGCGCAAAGCCAAAAACCACCCATTTCCTGATCCACAGGCCCGTAGTGGGCCTGTACTTTGGCAAACCCGTGCATCAAGCGGCCCCACCGCGTCTTGAAGGCCGATTGCCTGGCTTTCGAAGCGCCTCGCGCGCACCTTCGTTTCGCTGTTTCAGGAGATTTTTCCATGCAACTTTGCATCTTTTTTCATCGCGCCCCGCGGGACGTGGCAGGGGTCGTTGCGCTCACCGGCGCGCTGGCCCTCGCGAACTTTGGCGTAGCGGCCCAAGGTGCGGGCTCAGTCCGTATCAGCACCGAGCCCACGCTATTGGCCAGCACTCCCACCACACCCGTGCCCAGCGTGGAATACCGCTCGCCATTCCAAGACATCCCCAAAGGTGTTGAGACTAACGTGGTGGACTGGAAAACCTCCAACGCCACGGTGGGCCAATTCAAACGCGGGCACGCCGACCTGTTGAAGTGGGAGGCCGAGCAAAGCCGCGCCAAAACGCCAGCCACTGGCGGCAAGCCCTAACGCGCGGAACTAGCACCATGCATAACACCCCACTTCCAATGCCGAGCATTGGCACCCCTTTCACCACCGCGCCGATGGCAAGCCATTTGTTCAGAGGCGCACTATTTCTGAGCCTGCTGTTTGCCGGGTTGGCCCACGCGGCATCGCCCGACGGTGGCATCACCGAACTACAAACCGAAGTGCAAACGCGCATCGTGCGCTTGGGCCCAACACCGGGCGCGCCTATCAGCACCCCCATGCGCCTGCCCCAGCCCACACAAGACAGCACGGCCGAAGTGGCCGCCTTACTTAAGCCGCCACTCACCGCAGACAACGCAGTGCGCATTGCCTTGCTGAACAACCCAACGCTGCAAGCTGCGCTGGGCATGGCCAGCATTGACATCACCGACATCAGCCGCGCTGACCATCCCGCCAAGCGGCGCGCGCGCCAAGACATTTCGGCACTGTCAGCCCGGGCATCCCGGGCCTGGGTTAATGCGGTGGCCGCCGAACAATCGGTGCGCCTGCTGCGCACGGCAAAAGAATCGGCCGAAACCACGGGCGAACTGAGCCGGCGCATGGTGCAAGCAGGCAACACCCCAAAATTGGCCCAAGCGCGCACGCAGTTGGCACTGTCAGACGCGACTGTGGCACTGGCTCGGGCGCAGCAGCAGGCCTTCAGCGCGCGTGAAGCGCTCATCGTCGCGCTGGGTCTGTGGGGCGCACAAACGGATTTTCAGCTGCCTCAAACGCTGCCCGCATTACCCGCACAAACCATGGACATTGCCGATGTGGAAGCCCGTGCACTGCTGGCCCGCGACGAACTGGCGCTGGCGCGCACCGAATGGCAGCGTAAATCAGCCGCCCCCGCTACCGATGCCGATGGCTTGTGGGACGCCCTGCGCGATGCGGCGCAGGTGCGGGGCACAGCAGTACAGGTGCGCAGCCAGGCGCGTGAAGCCGCCTTTGCCTACCGCACCGCGTACGACGTGGCCCAGCATCTGCAAACCGAAGTGCTGCCGCTGCGCAACTTTGTGAACGATGAGATGGTGTTGCGTTACAACGGCATGCTGACCAGTCTATTTGACGTGTTGGCAGACAGCCAAGCGGCCACCCTGGCAGCCAATGCGACGCTAGAAGCCCAGCGCGACTTTTGGATGGCCTACATCGACCTTAGCGCGCTACTGGCTGGTGTGCCTTTAGACAGTTTGAACACACGCAGCAACGCTATCAGTGCCGCCCCAGGCGCTCCCGCCGCAGCGCATTGACTCCAACAAAAGAAGGATTCCCATGAATCGACGTAACTTTTTCAACGGCGCTGCCGCCACCGCCAT
>JBJOLD010000048.1:0-14297 GCA_046045765.1 Pseudomonadota bacterium
TTGCACAGGTGATTCGCGACCACGGGCCGGATGCTGTGGGCTTTTACGTGAGTGGCCAATTGCTGACCGAAGACTATTACGTTTTCAACAAGCTGGCCAAGGGCCTGATTGGCACCAACAATATCGACACCAATTCGCGCCTGTGCATGAGCAGCGCGGTGGCAGGCTACAAAAAGACGCTGGGCGCCGATGCACCCCCCGCCTGCTACGACGACGTCAACCACGCGCAAACCATTTTTATCGTCGGCTCCAACACGGCCTACGCGCACCCTATTTTGTTCAGGCGCATCGAAGACGCCAAGAAAAACAACCCCGCGTTGAAGATTGTGTTTTGCGACCCCCGCCGCACTGATACGGCCGAGATTGCGGATTTGTTTTTGCAAATCCAGCCCGGCACCGACGTGATGCTGTTCAACGGCATGCTGCACCTCATGCTGTGGGAAGGCTGGGCCAACCCCGAATACATCCGCAACCACACCAACGGCTTTGATGCCATCAAAGCCACCGTGCGCGACTGCACGCCCGACGCGGTAGCGGCCGTGTGCGGCATTAGCAAAGACGATCTGCTGCAGGCCACCCGCTTGTTTGCCCAGTCCACCGCCACGCTAAGCCTGTACTGCCAGGGGCTGAACCAGTCCAGCAGCGGCACTGCCAAAAACATGGCGCTGATCAACCTGCACTTGGCCACCGGCCACATCGGCAAACCCGGCGCAGGCCCGTTTTCACTGACCGGCCAGCCCAACGCCATGGGCGGGCGCGAAGTAGGTGGCCTGGCCAACCTGATGTCGGCCCACCGCGACATGGCCAACCCCACGCACCGCGCAGAAGTGGCCGCGCTGTGGGGCGTGCCCTCTGTGCCTGACAAACCCGGCAAAACTGCTGTGGACATGTTTCAGGCCGCAGCCGATGGCGAAATTAAAGCCCTGTGGATTGCCTGCACCAACCCCGCGCAAAGCATGCCCGACCAGGCCACGGTGCGCCGCGCGCTGGAGCGCGCCGAGTTTGTGGTGGTGCAAGAGGCATTTGCCAACACCGCCACCTGCCGCTATGCCGACCTGCTGCTGCCCGCAACAACCTGGGGCGAAAAAGAAGGCACGGTCACCAACAGCGAGCGCCGTATCTCCCGCGTACGCGCCGCGGTACTGCCACCCGCACCCCCCGGCGTAACCGACAACGGCCCCCGCCATGACTGGCAAATTGGCATCGACTTTGCACAGCTGCTGGAAAAGCGCCTTGCCGCTCGCCCCGAGCAAGTCGAAGGGTCCTTGTTCCCCTACATCTCCCCAGAATCTATCTGGAGCGAGCACCGCGAATCCACCCGGGGCCGCGACCTCGACATCACTGGCATGGACTACGCCACGCTGGAAGCCACGCCCATGCAATGGCCCATGCCTGCGGGCGCATCGCAGGGCAAAGTGCGCTTGTATGAAGACGGCGTATTCCCCACAGCCGACGGTCGCGCCAACTTTGCCAACGTGCAGTACAAACCGGTGGCCGAACCACGCGAATCGCGCTACCCGTTCTCCCTGACCACCGGCCGCCTGCGCGACCAGTGGCACGGCATGAGCCGCACCGGCACGCTGGGCCGTCTGTTCGGCCATGTGCGCGAACCGGCCCTGCAAATGCACCCGCAAGACATGGTGCGCCGCCTTTTAAAAGAAGGCGACCTGGTGCATGTGACCAGCAAGCGCGGCAGCATTGTGGTGCCGGTGCAAGCCAGTGCCGACATGGGCCTGAGCCAGGTTTTCATGGCCATGCACTGGGGCGAGGAATATTTAAGCGGCATCAGTGCCACGGGCGAACGGCTGGCAGGTGTGAACGCGCTCACCACCTCGGCCTACTGCCCGGACTCCAAGCAGCCCGAATTCAAACACTCTGCAGTCAAGGTGCTCAAGGCCGAAATGCCCTGGACCCTGCTGGCCATGGCCTGGCTACCCGCCGACCGCGCGCTGGCCGCACGCACTGCGTTGCAGGCACTCATGGCGCTGTTTCCGTTTGCCAGCTGCACGCTGTTTTCCAACGGCAACAGCGAGCAAGAGCGCACTGGCGTGCTGTTTCGCGCAGCCAGCCACGAGGCAGCAGCAGCGCCCGTGCTGGAACAGATTGAAAGCCTGCTGGGCTTGACCGGCCCCAAAGTGCTGCGCTATGCCGACACCCAACGCGGCCAGCGCCGCGCCATGCATTTGCAGGACAGCGATGCGGGTGTCACGCTGGAGGGCTTTTTGCTGGCCGGCGACACCAGCGCGCAGGCCTGGATTACCACCGTGCTGCAAGACACCCTGCCCGCCCAAACCTATGGCCGCGCCCTGCTGGTTCCGGGTGCCAAGCCCCCCGTGGCTGTGGTGTCCAGCGGCAAAGTGGTGTGCACCTGCTTTAACGTGACCGATGTGGCCATTGAGGCGCAGTTGAAACAGTGCACCGGCTCTGACAAAGAGCGTTTGGGCGCGTTGCAAGGCGCGTTGAAGTGCGGCACCAACTGCGGATCGTGCGTGCCGCAGTTACAGCGCATGGTCCGGGCCAGTCACAGTGCCCCCACTCCCGTCGCTGCGGCATAAGCTCATAGCCCAAAGTCATCAAGGCTGGCGGACAATCCATTGATGGGCATTGGCAAATACATCAAAGAAATCGGGCGCGGCAAAGACGGCGCGCGCGCACTCAACCGTGAGCAGGCGACCGACTTGTTCGGCCAAGTGCTCGATGGTTCTGTAACCGACTTAGAGACTGGCGCGTTTTGCCTTGCCATGCGCATCAAAGGCGAAACCGCTGAAGAAATGGCAGGATTTCTGGATGCCACCAGCCAGCGTATGGCGCTGGTGCCAGTGGGCAGCACGCCGGTGGTCAGTATTCCCACCTACAACGGCGCACGCAAACTGCCGGTGCTCACGCCCCTGCTGGCGCTGCTGCTGGCGCGCGAGGGATTGCCCGTGCTGATGCACGGCACGGCTACTGAATCCAGCCGTGTTTTTACGTCAGAAGTACTGACAGCCCTTGACATACCTGCGCAAGCAGCTATTAAACCTATAGCAAATGGCGCGGTGCATTTTGTGCCCACTGCGGTGCTGTGCCCGGGTTTGCAGCGCCTGCTGGATGTACGCCGCGTGGTGAATTTGCGCAACCCGGCGCACAGCCTGGTCAAGCTGATGAACCCCTGCGCTGGAAAAAGTTTAATCGTCAGCAGCTACACCCACCCGGAATACGCCATCTCCATGGCCGAGACGTTTGCCCTCATGCACAGCAACGCGCTGTTGATTCGCGGCACTGAAGGTGAGGCCGTGGCCGACCCACGCCGCACCCCCAAAATGCAGGCATTTTTAAACGGTCAAGCCACCGACTTGCAGGCCTACCAAGCGGGCTCGCTCACAGAGCTACCTAATTTGCCGCAGTCCATTGATGCCATCAGCACAGCGGCCTACATTAGCAGCGTGATGGACGGAGCACAGCCTGTGCCAGCGCCAATTGCCCAACAAGTGGCCCATATATTGCATTTGGTTGCAGCACTATGAAATACGACCTATCAAGCGCCCCTGAGCGCGGCCAAGTCACCCTGGTAGGCGCAGGCCCTGGCGACCCAGAATTGCTCACGCTCAAAGCGCTCAAAGCCATTCAGGCCGCTACCGTGCTATTAGTGGACGACTTGGTAAACGAGGCCATCGTGGCCATGGCATCGCCCGCAGCACGGGTGGTGTACGTTGGCAAGCGCGGCGGTTGCAAGTCCACACCGCAATCGTTCATCGAAAAACTCATGCTGACCGCCGCCCTGGAGGGCGAAAACGTGGTGCGCCTCAAAGGCGGCGATCCGTTCATGTTTGGTCGTGGCGGCGAAGAGGTCGAGAGCTTACAAGCCGCTGGCGTGCGTGTGGCTGTGATCAACGGCATTACCGCCGGGCTGGCAGCCGTCACGTCTCTGGGCATGCCTTTAACGCACCGTGAATACGCCCACGGAGTGGTATTTGTCACCGGCCACGCCAAGCCTGGCGACACCGGCACCGACTGGCACCTGCTGGCCCAAACCGCACACCAGGCCAAGCTGACGCTGGTGGTCTACATGGGCATGAGCGGTGCCGAGCGCATCCAAAACGAAATGCTCAAGGGCTTGCCCGCCAATACCCCGGTTGCCATTATTCAAAACGCCAGCCTGCCACAGCAGCGCCAAGCCGTGTGCAGCCTGTCGCAACTGCACGTCACTATTGTTCGGGAGCAACTGGCCAGCCCCAGTGTGATCGTGGTGGGCGATGTGGTCAGTGGCTTGATGGCGCTTGCTCAGTCCAGCCTCGCGACCAAAGTAGCTTGACGGCATAGTTGGTGCGTTTACAGGGGCTATCTGAATAGTCCACACCATTACACTGCTGTTCATGCACAGTTTTGATGTCGTGATCGTAGGTGCCGGGGCCGCCGGTTTGTTTTGCGCTGGAGTGGCGGGCCAATTGGGCCTGAAGGTGTTGGTACTCGACCACAGCGAGAAAGTGGCCGAAAAAATTCGCATTTCTGGGGGCGGCCGCAGCAACTTCACCAACATGGATGTGAGCGCGGCCAACTTCATCAGCGACAACCCGCGCTTTGCCAAATCTGCGCTGTCGCGCTACGCCCCGGCCGACTTTGTGGCGCTGGTTAAACAGCACAACATTGCGTTTCACGAGAAGCACAAAGGCCAGCTGTTTTGTGACCGCTCAGCCGAAGACATCATCACCATGCTGCTGGCCGAATGCGCCGCAGGTGGCGTGGAGCGCTGGCAACCCTGCAAGGTAAAAAACATAACATTTTTGGCCTCTAGCCCCCATGGACCATGCGTAAGCAGCTACGAAATTGATAGCGATCGTGGGCGCATTCACTGCAGCGCGCTGGTCATTGCCACGGGCGGCCTGTCGATTCCCAAGATCGGTGCCACCGATTTTGGCTACCGCGTGGCCAAGCAGTTTGACCTGCCACTGGTCACACCGCGCCCCGCTTTGGTTCCACTTACTTTTGACGAGTCTGCCTGGGCCCCATTTGCGCAGTTGTCCGGTTTGTCACTCCCCGTAGAAATTGCCACCGGTAGCAAAAAGTCCAGCATGGCGTTCAAAGAAGACCTGCTGTTCACCCACCGCGGCCTCAGTGGGCCGGGCGTGCTGCAAATATCGAGCTACTGGCAGGCGGGTGATGCGATTCGCCTCAACCTAGCCCCCACAATCGCCATTGCTGCCCACCTGGCAGACGCCAAAAACACTTCACGCAAGCTGATTGCCAACGAGCTTTCTGGGCTGGTGCCATCGCGGCTGGCAGACACCTGGGCTTCCCAAGGCGCAGCACTGGGTCACAACTGGGAACGGCCCATCAATGAAGCCTCTGACAAAGCACTCATTGCTCTGGCCGAACGCCTAAGTCGCTGGGAAATCACCCCTACCGGCACCGAAGGCTACAAAAAAGCCGAGGTCACCGCTGGCGGCGTTGACACCAAAGCGCTATCGGGCCAAACCATGGAGTCCAAGCAGCCCGGCCTGTTTTTTATTGGCGAAGTGGTCGACGTCACTGGCTGGCTGGGGGGGTACAACTTTCAGTGGGCATGGGCCAGTGCTTTTGCATGCGCAAACGGCTTAAAAGACCGCCTGAAACAGCTATAATCGCGGGCTATCTTGGCAGTTCCCCCATCGGCCAATACTAGTTATAGATGGGGAAATACCGCTGAACGAGACATACGGGGCCCGATCTCCCCTGTGACCATCGAACAGCAACTTTTGGAATTCATTACGTAATGACAACGATCCGTGTAAAAGAAAACGAACCCTTTGACGTCGCCCTGCGCCGCTTTAAACGCACTATTGAAAAATTGGGTTTGCTGACCGACTTGCGCGCCCGCGAGTTCTATGAAAAGCCCACTGCAGAGCGCAAGCGTAAGAAGGCAGCCGCCGTCAAACGCAATTACAAGCGCATTCGCAGCATGCAATTGCCTAAGAAACTTTTCTAAATTTCAGCCTAAAAAATTGTTTTAATTTTTTAGCGGGACTGAGTATTCACTCTGTCCCAATTGTCTAGAGTTCATCTAGGCCAAAAAAGCTCGCTTGGGGACGCTCCTGCGGGCTTTTTTTAATTTTCAGGACCACTGCTATGTCACTCAAAGACCAAATCACCGAAGACATGAAAACCGCCATGCGCGCCAAAGATACCGAGCGCTTGGGCACCATCCGCCTGTTGCTTGCGGCCTGCAAGCAGCGTGAGGTGGACGAGCGCATCGTGCTCGACGATGCTGCCGTGGTGGCCATTGTGGACAAACTGATCAAGCAGCGCAAAGACTCCATCGAAGCATTCCAAAAGGCCGAGCGCACTGATTTGGCCGACAAAGAGGCAGCAGAGCTGACCGTGTTGCAGGCTTACTTGCCACAACGTATGAGCGCCGACGAAGTGCTGGCCGAAGTCAAAACGATTGTGGCCGAGCTTGGTGCTGAATTGGGCCGCGGTGTGAGCCCCGCAGACATGGGCAAGGTCATGGGCGTGGTGAAAGCCAAGCTGGCCGGCAAAGCCGAAATGGGCACGGTGTCTGCGGCTGTCAAAGCGGCATTGGCAGGATAAATAAAAAGGGACCTGATGGTCCCTTTTTTCACGGCGGCAGTGCAGTCCGCTCAGCTACCAGCCAGTTTCATCCGGTTGATCAATATCGAGCCTACCGTTTTGGCGCCGTAGTTGTAGGCATCGGCGCCAACTGCCTCAATGCCCTTGAGCATGGCCTTCATGTTGCCCGCGATGGTGATTTCTTGCACCGGAAATGCAATGCGCCCCTTTTCGACCCAGAAGCCACTGGCACCGCGAGAGTAGTCGCCGGTAACATAGTTCACGCCTTGGCCCATCAGGTCGGTCACAAACAGCCCTGTACCCAGCTTTTGCAGCATGGCATCCAGATCATCGCTGGCCTGGGTCAGGCGTGACGTGAAGGTCAGGTTGTGCGAGCCGCCCGAGTTGCCGGTGGTTTGCATGCCAAGCTTGCGGGCGGTGTAGGTGCTTAAAAAGTAGCCTTTCACTTTACCTGCCTCCACCACAGTACGGGCGCGCACGCGCACGCCCTCATCATCAAACGGCGAGCTGCCTTTGCCGCGCAGCACGAATGGATCTTCACGCACGTCGATGTGTTTAGGCAGCACTTGCTTGCCCAGTGAATTCAACAAAAAGGTACTCTTACGGTACAGCGCACCGCCGCTGATGGCCTGCACCAATGCACCCACCAAGCCAGCAGCCAAGGGCGACTCAAACAGCACGGGGCACTCCACTGTGGCGATTTTGCGGGCCTTTAATTTACTTAAAGCACGCTCAGCAGCGTAGCGGCCAATGGCTTGGGGCGAAGCGAGTTCGTTGGCATCGCGCATGGAGCTGTACCAGCCGTCGCGCTGCATATCGTCGCCCTTGCCTGCGATGGGTGATACCGACACTGAGTGGCGCGAGCTGGCGTAACCACCACGAAATCCACGCGTGTGGGCACTGAAAAAATGCGACTGCTGGGCCGACACCGCAGCACCTTCGCTGTTGGTGATGCGTTTATCCACGGTTAACGCGGCGTTTTCACATTCCAGCGCAAGTTGCATCGCTTGCTCGCTGTTGACAGCCCATGGAAAGAACAAATCGAGGTTGCGCATGCGCTCGGACTCGGGCGCAATGTCGTCTGCATCGGGCAGGCTGGCAAAGGTGTCTTCTGCGGTGAATCGGGCAATGTCGAACGCGGCGCGCACGGTTTGCTCAATAGCAGCGTCAGAAAAATCTGAAGTGCTGGCATTGCCACGGCGGTGACCCACATAGACCGTGACACCCAGCGATTTATCGCGGTTGCGCTCCACGTTTTCCAACTCGCCATTGCGCACGGAAACGCTCAGACCGCAGCCTTCGGACACTTCGGCACCTGAGTCGGTGGCACCCAATTTTTTGGCGAACGCCAAGGCGGTGTCCACTCGGGTCTCGAAAAATTCGCGGGTGTAGGCAAAACCGCTGTCAGCGGGTTTGGCTTGTACCGAGTTGGTTTGGGGCTTGCGTTTGGGGGCTTGGGAGGGTTTCTTCATGGCGCAGCTATGATACTTGGCTATGTCACGCAAACTAAAAAAAGGCTATTACGTCAAGGGCCAGTTCGTCGCCGAAGGCAGCGCACTGGATCTTGAGTACAAGCGCGAACTCAAAGGCACGGATGAACCCACCCGTACCGACCTCAAACGCGAAAGCACCGAGCTGCAAAAACTGGGCGAAGATTTGCTCACATTGCGTGCCGACTTTCTCACCAAACTGGAGCTTCCCGACAAGCTGGTAGAAGGCGTGGCTGAGGCCAAACGCATTACCAACTTTGAAGGCCTGCGCCGCCAGATGCAATTCATCGGCAAGCAAATGCGCCTGCTTTCACCGCCCACCATTGACGCTATTCGTGCCGCAATCACCGAGCAGCACATGCCGTCCGCGCAAGAAACCATGGTGCTGCACCAGGCCGAGCAATGGCGCGACCGCCTTATCGCTGATGACGATGCGCTCAATCAATGGCTCAACATTAACCCGGAGACCGACAGTCAACAGTTGCGCTCGCTGGTTCGCCAAGCGCGCAAAGATGCCAAGCCTGAGAAGCCCGGCGAGGCTTTACGCCACGGGCGCTCGTACCGCGACATTTTTCAGATGGTGCGTGAAGCCCTGATAGCCAACCTGGACGGAGACGAAGATTGAGCAGTAACACGTTCGATGAGGTGCGCATTGGCATCGTGTCCATAAGCGACCGTGCGTCCAGCGGCGTTTACGAGGACAAGGGCCTGCCCGCACTGCAAGCATGGCTGGGACGCGCACTGCGCAACCCCGTCACGTTTGACGCGCGTCTGATTCCTGACGAGCAGGCCACCATCAGCGCCACACTGATTGCACTGGTGGACGCTGGCTGCAGCTTGGTGCTGACCACTGGCGGCACAGGCCCTGCGCTTCGCGACGTAACGCCCGAGGCCACCTTGGCCGTAGCGCACAAAGAAATGCCCGGTTTTGGCGAGCAAATGCGCGCCATCAGCCTGAACTTTGTACCCACCGCGATTCTGTCGCGGCAGGTGGCGGTGATCCGCGATAAAAGCCTGATCATCAACCTGCCGGGCCAACCCAAGTCGATTGCTGAAACACTGGAAGGCTTGCGCGATGCCGAAGGCAAATCGGTAGTGAACGGCATCTTTGCCGCCGTGCCCTACTGCATCGACCTGGTTGGCGGCCCTTACCTGGAGACAGACGAGTCGGTGTGTAAGGCGTTTCGCCCCAAAAACGCAATCCGGTCTGCAGCTACTTCCCGATTAGCTGATTGAGCTTGTCAGCCTCAAAGCATTCTTTGCGCGCCGCGTCTTGCGGCATGCAGTCGGGGGGGCAGTCGGTGTTGGTGCGACTGGTGGACAACGACTCAATTGCCTTCCACAACAGTGCAATCTGGTGATCTTGGCCAGAGGCTGAATCGATCAATCCGCGCAGCGCCTGACTGACCGGATCGTCCTCCTGGGTGATGCCGTAGGCGCTGAACTTGGGCTCGGCAGTGGTCACATCAGCGCTTTCGCCCGTTTTACTGGGCAGAATACGCGCAGGAATGCCCACTGCCGTGGCCCCGGCGGGCACGGGTTTGATCACCACCGCGTTACTGCCGATTTTGGCACCGTCGCCCACTTCAAAGCCGCCCAGCACCTTGGCACCCGCACTCACCACCACGTCTTTGCCCAGCGTGGGGTGGCGTTTGGCACCTTTGTAGAGTGAGGTGCCACCCAAGGTAACGCCTTGGTAAATGGTGCAGCCGTCGCCAATTTCGGCGGTTTCGCCCACCACCACGCCCATGGCATGGTCAAAAAACACGCGCTGACCGATCTTTGCGCCGGGATGAATTTCAATACCGGTGGCAAAACGCCCCACATGTGAGATGAAGCGGCCCAGCCATTTGAAACCATGGTTCCAGCACCAATGCGCGCGGCGGTGCAACACCAGCGCGTGCAGGCCGGGGTAGCAAGTCAGCACTTCCCAAGTGGTGCGCGCCGCAGGGTCGCGGTCAAGAATGCATTGGATGTCGGAGCGAAGGCGAGAAAACATGGAATTGAGTCTAAACGTTATGGGCACTGTTCATTGCGGTACTGCACCCAGCCTAAAGCTTGATGCCGTTACGCCACCAAACACACCCTCTTCGTGGTACACGCAGGTGGACTCTTCATCAAACGCAGCACCAACCGCCACCATCAACGGAATCAGGTGCTCTTCGCGCGGATGTGCGGTGCGGGCTGACGGTGCGGCTTCCCATTGCAGCAATTGCGCCTCGCGTTGGGCTGGCGCAGCGCCCATGGCGGCTTGCAGCCAGCCGTCAAAGGCCTGCGACGGGGCGCGGCCCGCAGGGCCAAACAAACGCAGGTTGTGGTAGCTCAGGCCGCTGCCCACAATCAGCACGCCCTCAAAGCGCAACGGGGCCAGCGCACGGCCCAAGGCGATATGCTGCGCCGGGTCCAGCCCCTGCTGCAGAGACAACTGCACCACCGGCACATCGGCCTTGGGGTACATCACCTCCAAAGGCGAAAACGCGCCGTGGTCAAAGCCACGATCGGCATCCAGCCGCGTGGGCAAACCTGCCGCCGCAATCAGGCTTTGCACCCGCTGGGCCACCTCGGGCGCGCCATGGGCTGCGTACACCACGTTATAGGTGTGGGGCGGGAAGCCGTAGTAGTCGTACAGCATGCCGGGGTGCGGGCTGGACATCACGGCAAACGCTGCATCTTCCCAGTGGCCGGAAATCATCAAAATCGCCTTGGGCGTGACGCCAATTTGGCGCGGCATGTCTTTCAATGCGGCCTCCAGCACGCGCGTGCCTTGGCGCATGTCGGGCATCCAGGGCCAGGGGCCGCCGCCGTGGGAGATGAAATAGGTGGGGAGTTTCATAGCTTCAACCTTGCTGTGACTGTGTCAGGCAGTTGGGGACGTTTTGCGCAATTGCAAAATCGATTTGGCAATGCCACGCAGGATGTGGATTTCTTCTTGCGTTACGTTGGCCCGGTTAAACAGCCCGTTAAGCCGGGGCATCAGCTTTTTGGGCGCGGCAGGGTCTAAAAACTCCAGAGCTACCAGCGCCTGCTCCAGGTGGGTGAGCATGCCAGCCACCTGCGCGGCATCGGCCAATCGGCCAGTCTGGAAGTCGGTCTGCTCCGGGCTAGCGCCAGTGGCGGCTTCGGGCACCAAGTCATTGGCTAAACCATTTGTTACGCCGCTGCCAAAACCACCAAGGGCCAGTCGCCATTCATACGCCACTACCTGCAGCGCCGCGCCGATGTTGAGCGAGCCAAACTGGGGGTTGCTAGGGATGGAGAGGCACACGTGGCAGCGGTACACGTCTTCATTGCGCATGCCAAAGCGCTCTGAGCCAAACAGGAATCCCATGCCCTGCTGTTGCCCCGACGGCCCGGCGGAGAATTGCGTTTCGGCACCTGAATTTATAGTCGAATCGGCCTCTAGCCCCCGTCGGTTATGCGTAGGAAGCTCACTTTTTAATAGCGCCTCGAAGTGCTCTCGCGGCGTGGTGGTGGGTGGGCCAAAGTCGCGCGGGGTCATGGCCGTGGCGCACAAGTGGGTAATGCCGTCCAGCGCTTCGTCCAGTGTCTCGACAATGCGGCATTTGTCCAAAACGTCCAGCGCACCGCTGGCACGCTGGATGGTTTCTTCGCGGCGCAGCACATTGGCCCAGCGCGGGGCCACCAGCACCAAATCGTCAAACCCCATGGTTTTCATGGCGCGAGCGGCAGCGCCCACATTGCCTGCGTGGCTGGTGTTGATGAGGATAAATCGTGTGTGCATAGCGCTCTAGGGCCCGCGTTCAGGGTTAACCCGTTAAAATAACACCATTGTCGCCGTCTGCATCGCCAGGCGGTTTAACGCTCTTACAAACAGTTGGGGATAGAGTTAAAGATCTGTCCCGCAAACATTTAAAAAATTTATGTCGCCTAATCTGCACCCAATGATCAACGTGGCTGTTAAAGCTGCTCGCGCCGCCGGCTCTATCATCAATCGCGCGGCGCTCGATATCGAATCTGTTCGCGTCTCCCAAAAGAAGGCCAACGACTTTGTCACCGAGGTAGACCATGCTGCAGAGCAAGCGATCATAGAAACGCTCTTGGCCGCATACCCTGGTCACGGTATTTGGGCTGAAGAGTCTGGCAAAGAGCATGGCGCACAAGACTCTGAATTTGTCTGGATCATCGACCCACTGGACGGCACCACCAATTTCATCCATGGCCTGCCCGTGTACTGCGTAAGCATTGCACTGGCTGTTAAAGGCAAGGTAGAACAAGCCGTGGTCTATGACCCTACCCGCAATGATCTCTTTACCGCCACCAAAGGCCGTGGTGCGTTTTTGAACGACCGTCGCTTGCGCGTCTCCAAGCGCACCGAACTCAAGCAAAGTCTGATCTCCACTGGCTTCCCCTACCGCCAGGGTGATGATTTCAACCGCTACCTGGGCATGATGGGTGACGTGATGCAACGCACAGCAGGCCTGCGCCGCCCTGGCGCTGCTGCGCTAGATTTGGCCTATGTGGCAGCGGGTTACACCGACGGTTTCTTCGAGCTTGGTTTACAGCCCTGGGATGTGGCGGCAGGCTCGCTTTTGGTCACCGAAGCCGGTGGACTGGTGGGTAACTTCACCGGTGAGTCAGAGTTTTTAGAGCAAAACGAATGCCTGGCGGGCAATCCGCGCGTGTATGGCCAGTTGGTTGGTTTGTTAGGCAAATACAGCAAATTTGCCAGTGCTGGCGACAAAGCCGCTGTGCGCCAAGCCACGCAAACCATGACCCGTGGCGAGGCAGTGCCCACTGCGGCAATTGAGCCCGCTGCGACTGGACCTGCAGCCTCTGCAGAGCCTGACGCGCCGTTTTAACCGGTACGCTCCCCGCTAGCCAACGGCTAGCTCTCGGGGCACTGGAACTTAAATTGTTCGATGGGCACGGGCTTGCCGAATAGGTAGCCCTGAAACCATTTGCAGCCCGCCTCAACCAAAAACTCACGCTGCCCTTGGGTTTCCACCCCCTCCGCCACCACAGCCAAGCCCAAACTCTTGCCCAGCGCCAACACGGTGCGCGCAATGGCCGCATCGTTAGGGTCTGACAACACATCACGTACAAACGACTGGTCAATTTTGAGTTGCTCCAGTGGCAGCAACTTCAAGTAACTCAGCGACGAATACCCGGTACCAAAGTCGTCCAAAGAGAACTTCACCCCGTGCTTGCGCAGATCAGCCATTTTGGCTACCGCGTCTAAAGTGTCGCCGAGCAGCATACTTTCTGTTAATTCCAATTTGAGTAAATGTGCCTGGGCACTGGTTTTCTTGAGCAACGCCAACACCTGCTGCACAAAATCGGGGTGCTTGAACTGGCGCGCACTCACGTTCACCGCAATGGTCAACTCGGCTGTGCTGCTGTGCATCGACCACAGTGCCAACTGATTGCAGGCTGTCTCAAGTACAAAGTCGCCCAAAGGCAAGATCAGCCCGGTTTGCTCTGCCATGGAAACAAACCGACTAGGCTGCACCAATCCGTGCGCCGGGTGTTGCCACCGCACCAGTGCCTCTGCACCCACCACTTGACTGTGCACATCGACCACGGGCTGGTAGTACACCACCAGTTCGTTACGCTTGAGTCCTTGACGTAGGTCGGCTTCTAGTGCGGTGCGCTCCGCGACCAAGGCTTGCATAGCCGGGTCAAAGAAACGCAAGGTATTGCGCCCCGCCGACTTGGACTCGTACATCGCTAAATCGGCCTGCTTGAGTAATTCATCCACCGATTGCTGCTGGTCACGGAACATGGCAACGCCAATGCTGGGCGTGCTGTGGTGTTCCAACTTACCCAACGCATAGGTCTGATTAAGCTGGGCGAGCAACTTTTTGCCCACCATCTCAGCCTGCGCCGTGGCAACTGCAATATCTCCGCCCAAAGACTGCAACATCACAACGAACTCATCACCTCCTAGCCGCGCAACGGTATCAACCTCGCGTACGCAGGCAATTAACCGATACGCCACTTGCTGTAGCAGCGAATCACCTACGTCGTGGCCTTGGGTATCGTTAAGGTCTTTGAAATTATCAAGGTCAATAAATAACAGCGCACCGGCAGACTGGTCGCGTGCACTGGTGGCCAACGCCAATTGCAGGCGGTCCAGCAAAAGCCTCCGGTTGGGTAATCCCGTGAGCACGTCATAAAACGCCAAGCGCTCAATTTTTTCGTCAGCGCGCTTACGTGCTGTGATGTTGCGTCCCACACCACGGTAACCCTTGAACACGCCATCGGTGTCAAAAATAGGCGCACCGCTAATCGACATCCAAAACG
>JBJOLD010000119.1:0-4062 GCA_046045765.1 Pseudomonadota bacterium
TGGCATGGTCGCGAATTTGCCGGTGCAGCACCCGCAAGGCATCAAATACGTTGTAGTCCAGGTATTTACGGAACACAAAGGGCAGCACCACTTTGCCCAGTTGCACGGCGGATGCCAAGGCGCTGGTGGGGGCTACCACACGGCTTTTGAGCCAGGCAAAACGCTCCCATTCACGCCCTTGCGCAACCAAATAGTCCTCCAGTGCCTCCAGAGACACGGCACTGGGCCCGGAGTTGCCGTGGGGGCGCAGCGCCAAGTCGACCCGAAATACAAAGCCGTGCTCGGTGACATCGGCCAGCATGGTGCTGATGCTGCGGACTAATTTGGCAAAATATTCGTGGTTGCTGATGCGCCCTCGGCCTTCTGGGTTGCCGCTTGTTTCACCATCCTCGTCATAGATATAAATCAGGTCGATATCGCTGGAGACGTTGAGCTCGCGGGCACCCAGTTTGCCCATACCTACAATCCACAGCGTAGCGGCCTGTCCCAAAGGGGTGCACGGGGTGCCGTGGAGTCCATCCAGCGCCTGCTGGGCGTGCTGGCAGGCGGTATCGAGCGCAAATTCTGCCAGTGTGGTCATTGCCCCAACCACCTCGGACAGGTCACATTGGGCATCGCAGTCGCGCACGGCCATGCGCTCTAGTACCAACGCACGGGTCACACGCAGGGCTGCATCGGGCGCTAAACCCGTCGAGGCAAGTTGGGTATAGCAGGTGTTGAGTACGGCATGGCTGAGCACGGTGGGGGGTAGGTATGCCAAAAATTCGGCATACCGGCGGCGTACCTGCTGGGCATAGCGGGCATGCTCTGAGAGCACCGAGTGCAGCCCAGAGGTGTCTGAAAACGGCACAAATGGCGTAGAAACTTCCTTGCTACACAAAACTTCACATTCTGGAGTCGCTCCAAGCATGTCTGTGCGGGTCATAATTCCAACCATTGTCTACACCATGCCCCCATTGTTGCCATCTTCACCCCAACCCATTGCAGCGCCGTTGCCGTTGCCTGAACCATCCATGCATATGAGCTCGCACCGATTGCACTGGGCTGGTCGGCTGGTCGCTTGGCTGTGGTGGTTGATATTGGCCATGGTGGTGGTGTTTGCGGTGGCTTGGGGCGCTCTACATGGCCTGATTGTGCCGCGAATCAGCGAACTTCGCCCAACATTGGAAATTCGGCTCAGCCAGGTCTTGGGCGTACCGGTGCGGATTGGCGAGATTACGGCCCAGTCCCACACCTTGGTGCCATCGTTTGAACTGCAAGATGTGCGTCTGCTCGACAGCGCGGGGCGTGATGCGCTGGTGCTCACTAAAGTCACGGCGGCTTTGTCGCCACGGTCTTTGCTAAGTATGGGCTTTGAACAACTGGTGATTGAGCAACCCGAGCTGGACATCCGGCGCAATGCGCAAGGGCGTATTTTTGTAGCGGGGCTGGATATGTCTGCGGCGCAGATGGACGATAAAAGCAGCAGCGGTGCGGCAGATTGGTTTTTTTCGCAGCGTGAGTTCGTCATACGTTCAGGCACGGTGCGCTGGACCGATGAGATGCGCGCTGCTGCACCCTTGGTGCTCGAAAAAGTTGATTTTGTGCTGCGTAACCCAGGGCGGCAGCACCTTTTTCAGCTGGATGCTACCCCGGCGGTCAGTTGGGGTGAGCGCTTTAGCGTGGTGGGTCAGACCCGCAGCCCATTATTGGGCTCGGATGCTGGGCAGTGGCGTGATTGGCAAGGTGAGCTGTATGCTAACTTTGCGCGTATTGATGTGTCTCAACTCAAGCAATATATTGACTTGGGCATAGATATTACGCGCGGTGCAGGTGCCATGCGGGCTTGGGCCACCTTGGACCGGGGACTGATTACAGGGGCTACCGCTGATGTGGCGTTGACCCAGGTAGATGTACGGCTAGCCCCAGATTTACAGCCTATTGCAATGCAGTCGGTCAGCGGGCGCCTGTCTGGGCAAAGCCCGGCGGGCAGTTTTCGATTGGCCACCGAAGGCTTGGCTTTTCGCACCCAAGACGGCATCCAATGGCCGGGCGGTAATGTGAGCTTTGCGCACACCGACCCCAACGGCGCAGCGCCCGCCTTTGGGGCGCTCACCGCAGATCGGCTCGATTTGTCAGCTTTGGCCCAAATTGCAGACCGTTTGCCATTGGGCACTGTCACCCATACATTGATGCGCAGCTTGGCGCCTAAGGGGCTGGTGAGCAAAGTGCAGGCGACCTGGCAAGGTCCTCTCAGCGCTCCCAGTCAATATGCTGCCCAAGGTCGGGTGGAGGGGCTTAGTGTGGCGGCCCAGTCAGCCCCTGCGGGCCTAACCAACACACTGACTATGCCCGCCCCCACGCAAGCCATGAACCGGCCTGGCGTGCGGGGCCTCACCGTAGACTTCAAGCTGAACCAGTTGGGCGGAGATGCCAAGCTGGCCATTGCTAAAGGGGCATTGGAGCTCCCCGGTGCGTTTGAAGACCCGGTGGTCTTGCTAGACAGTTTAAATGCCGATGCCAAATGGACATTGGACGGCACCAAAATGGATGTGAGGCTAGACAACGTTAAGTTCGCCAGTGCCGATGGACAAGGCGAAGCGCAAGCCCATTGGCATACCGCAGACCCCGCCAAAAGCCGTGCCAAATCGCGCTTTCCAGGGGTGCTGGACTTGCAAGGCAGTTTGTCGCGTGGTGAGGGCACCAGAGTCTACCGCTACCTGCCTCTGGTGGTGGGTAAAGCGGCACGTGACTATGTACGGCAGGCGGTAGTGCAAGGGCACATCAACTCAGGAAAATTTAAAATCAAAGGCGATTTGTTTGACATGCCGTTTACCGACCCCAAGCAGGGTGAATTTCGGCTTTCGGCGCAGGTCTCGGGGGCGCATTACGCCTATGTTCCCAAGTCGATTCAGGCTGCGGGCACCCTGCCCTGGCCGCCGCTGACACAGGTGAGTGGGGAGTTGGTGTTTGATCGGGCCTCGCTGGCCGTCAATGCGGCTACAGGCCGTTTTGGGATAAACAACAGCCTGCAAATCATCAAGGCGACAGCACGCATACCTGACCTGATGGTGCCTCCCACGGTGATAGTCAATGCCGACGCACGAGGGCCCGTGGCTGACTTATTGGCGGTTGTGAATGGGTCACCTTTGTCTGGCATAACCAACCAAAGTTTGGCCAAAACCACAGGGACGGGGTATACCGACGTGAAGCTGGATTTGAGCTTGCCATTATTTAATTTAGAGCAATCGAAAGTGCTGGGCAGTGTCACATTGGCAAACAGTGATGTGCAAATTACACAAGATACCCCGCTGCTAGCACGTGCTAAAGGTTTGGTCACTTTCAATGAATCTGGTTTTGCCATCAAAGATGCACAAGCCCGTATGCTGGGGGGGGATATGCGTTTGGAGGGTGGTACGCGCAGCAGCGCTGGGCCTAACGACACCAGTATCATTTTTCGCGCACAAGGTACAGTGACCGCAGAAGGTTTGCGCCAAGCCAAAGAGCTAGGCTTTGCCTCGCGTCTTGGTCACAACGCGACGGGAAGCACTGCCTATGCAGCAACGCTAGGTTTTCGCCGGGGAGTTCCAGAGCTGGCCATTACCAGCAATTTGCAGGGTATGGGCTTGAATTTTCCCCCGCCTATGGTGAAGCCTGCCGATGCGGTTCTTGCACTGCGGTATGAAAATTCGCTGGTGCGTGAGTCGATGGCGGTGGGGCGTAAATTGCAAGACGCGGTGTCTTTAGAGTTGGGGCAAATCGCCACTATTTTGTATGCCCGTGATGTCTCGGGGCCACAGCCTAAGGTGCTACGCGGCGCGATTGGCGTTGGCTTGGAGCCTGGCGACACCACCTTGCCGACAGAAGATGCCGTTGTTGCGAATATTAATTTTGCGCAAGTGGACTTGGATGCCTGGCAAAAGGCACTCAGCCGCGCAGCTGGGGCCAGCCTGGAAGCGGTCAATCCGCAACCGACCAGTACACCAGTCAGCGGTTATTTACCCAGCAGTATGGCGGTGCGGGCACGCGAGCTTACGGTGGAAGGCCGCACCCTGAATAATGTGGTGGTGGGGGGCTCGCGTG
>JBJOLD010000162.1:0-9979 GCA_046045765.1 Pseudomonadota bacterium
TTCGGTCGTCCAGCGCCCGATGGTCATACGCAAGCTGCTGTGGGCCAACTCGTCGCTGCGTCCCAAAGCACGCAGCACATAGCTGGGCTCCAGCGATGCAGATGTGCACGCTGAACCGCTGCTCACTGCCAAGCCTTTGATGCCCATGATCAGTGATTCGCCTTCAACATAGTTGAAACTCATGTTCAAATTGTGTGGCACACGTTGATCTTTATGACCATTGATGAATACTTGCTCAATACCTTCTAGGCCCGCCAGCATGCGGTCATGCAGTGCTTTGATGCGAATGTTCTCGGTACCCATTTCTTCTTTGGCAATGCGGTAGGCTTCGCCCATGCCCACGATCTGGTGGGTAGGCAAAGTGCCACTGCGCATGCCGCGCTCGTGGCCGCCACCGTGCATCTGGGCCTCCAGCCTAATGCGGGGTTTGCGGCGCACAAACAAAGCACCAATACCTTTAGGCCCATAGGTTTTGTGTGAAGTCAGGCTCATCAAGTCGATGGGCAACTTCGTCATGTCAATGTCCACACGGCCGGTGGCTTGCGCCGCATCCACATGGAAAATCACGCCTTTCTCGCGACACGCATTACCAATCGCAGTCACATCTTGGATTACGCCAATTTCATTATTCACAAACATGACGCTGGCCAAGATGGTGTCTGGGCGAATGGCGGCTTTGAATGCATCAAGATTGACCAACCCGTCTTCTTGCACGTCCAGGTAGGTCACTTCAAACCCTTGGCGCTCCAACTCACGGCAGGTATCCAGCACGGCTTTGTGCTCAGTTTTGACGGTGATAATGTGTTTACCTTTGGACTTGTAAAAGCACGCAGCACCTTTCAAAGCCAAGTTGTTGGATTCTGTGGCTCCGGAAGTCCACACAATCTCGCGCGGATCGGCGCCGATCAAAGCAGCTACTTGCTCGCGCGCTTTTTCAACCGCTGCCTCAGCCTCCCAGCCCCACGCATGACTGCGTGAAGCAGGGTTGCCAAAGCGGTTGCGCAACCAAGGGACCATGGCGTCTACCACTCGCTCGTCGCAAGGGTTCGTGGCACTGTAGTCCATATAAATGGGGAAATGGGGCGTAGAGTCCATATTGCTAATCGCTCAATAAAAATTCAAATATTTAAGATTTTGAAAACACATTGCCCAAAGCAAAAACAGAATTGGGCGCGTTAATACGAATTGGCTTACTGACAGGCATCGCCGAAATGGCGCGCTTCACGCTGGGCTTGTCTTCCACTTGAATGCCTTTTGCAAGTTGGTCATCCACTAACTTTTGCAGAGAAACTGAGTCTAAAAACTCCACCATACGCACATTCAACGAAGCCCACAGATCATGAGTCATACAGCGGTTACCTTCACCCAAACAATTTTCTTTGCCGCCGCATTGGGTGGCATCAATAGGCTCGTCTACGGAGACAATGATGTCCGCCACGGTGATGTCACTGGCTTTGCGTGCCAATGTGTAGCCACCGCCCGGCCCACGTGTGGATTCCACCAATTCGTGGCGGCGCAGCTTGCCAAACAGTTGTTCCAAATAGGAGAGTGAAATTTGCTGGCGTTGACTGATAGCAGCCAGCGTGACAGGGCCTGCTGCTTGGCGCAGACCTAAATCGATCATCGCGGTGACCGCAAAACGGCCTTTGGTGGTGAGACGCATCACTTGCTCCTTCAGTCCTGTTTGGTTGACTAACTGCGTCAAGTATACCAATAAACCAAGTATTTCGCTCGGATACCTAGACTAACCAGTCGCATACCCAACTAATTTGAAGGGTTAACTAGCAAAACCACGTTGTCGCTGCCCGCCGCACCAAACGCCTGCTCTTTCAAAAGTGCCAACTGATCACGTACTCGCGCCGCCTTTTCAAACTCCAAATTGCGGGCATGCTCCATCATGAGTTTCTCCAGCCGCTTGATCTCGCGAGACACGTCTTTCTCGCTCATGTCTTCCACCTGAGCGCGTGCTTGGGCATCACGTTCCAAGCGATCCGCTTCTTTACCCGCCTTCTCGCTGTACACGCCATCAATCAAATCGCGCACTTTTTTCACAATGGCACGTGGCGTAATTCCCCGCTCCAAGTTGTGCGCGATTTGCTTTTTGCGGCGGCGGTCGGTCTCGCCGATAGCGAGGCTCATGGAGTTGGTGATTTTGTCTGCATACAAAATAGCCCGACCTTCCAGGTTACGAGCCGCACGGCCTATCGTTTGAATTAGCGAACGCTCGGAGCGCAAAAATCCCTCTTTGTCCGCGTCCAAAATAGCGACTAACGACACCTCGGGAATATCTAAACCTTCCCGCAGCAAGTTAATACCCACCAGCACGTCGAAGGTACCCAAGCGCAAATCGCGCAATATCTCTACACGTTCCACCGTATCTACATCGCTGTGCAGGTAGCGCACTTTCACGCCGTTGTCGGTCAAATAGTCGGTCAATTGCTCGGCCATGCGCTTGGTCAGCGTGGTAATCAGCACACGCTCGTTTTTGTCCACGCGAATGCGGATTTCTTGGAGCACGTCGTCAACCTGGCTGGTCGCGGGCCGCACCTCTACTAACGGGTCCACCAATCCCGTAGGGCGCACCACCTGCTCTACCACCTGACCGGCATGGTCTTTTTCCCACTGTGCAGGCGTGGCGGATACGAAGATGGCCTGGCGCATCTTGGTCTCAAACTCTTCGAACTTCAGAGGGCGGTTGTCCAGCGCGCTGGGCAGCCTAAAGCCGTATTCCACCAGCGTGGTCTTACGCGAACGGTCACCGTTGTACATGCCACCAAACTGACCAATCAGCACATGGCTTTCGTCCAAAAACATCACCGCATCTTTGGGTAAATAGTCAGTTAAGGTAGCCGGTGGCTCGCCCGGAGCAGAACCACTCAGGTGACGGCTGTAATTCTCAATGCCTTTGCAGTGCCCAACTTCGCTGAGCATTTCCAAATCGAACCGGGTGCGTTGCTCCAGGCGCTGCGCTTCCACCAGCTTGCCCTGGGACACAAATTCTTTAAGACGGTCTGCCAGTTCCAGCTTGATGGTTTCAACTGCAATCAGCACCTGATCGCGCGGGGTGACGTAATGGCTGCTGGGGTACACGGTAAAGCGCGGGATTTTCTGGCGTATGCGTCCTGTAAGCGGGTCAAAGAGCTGCAAACTCTCTATCTCATCGTCAAACAGCTCGACCCGAATCGCCATTTCGCTGTGCTCTGCAGGAAAAATGTCGATGGTGTCGCCGCGCACCCGGAAAGCACCTCGGCTGAAGTCCATATCATTGCGCTGGTACTGCATGCGTACCAACTGGGCAATCATGTCGCGCTGACCCTTTTTGTCGCCCACCCGCAAGGTCATCACCATCTTGTGGTACGCCTCGGGCTGACCGATACCGTAGATCGCAGACACAGTGGCCACGATCACCACATCGCGCCGCTCCAACACACTCTTGGTGCAGCTCAAGCGCATTTGCTCAATGTGCTCGTTGATAGCGCTGTCTTTCTCGATAAATAAATCCCGCTGCGGCACATAGGCTTCGGGCTGGTAGTAGTCGTAGTAGCTGACGAAATACTCCACTGCGTTTTTCGGAAAAAACTCGCGGAACTCGCTGTACAACTGCGCCGCCAGTGTCTTGTTGGGCGCAAAAACGATAGCAGGCCGTCCTAACCGTGCAATCACGTTGGCCATGGTAAAAGTCTTGCCCGAACCGGTCACGCCCAGCAGCGTTTGAAACACTTCACCGTCCAGCACACCGTCGACCAGCTTGTCGATGGCCTCGGGCTGATCACCCGCTGGCGGATAAGGTTGGTACAGCTCAAATGGCGAGCCGGGGTAGCTCACAAACGTACCCGTGCGTACCTCTGCAGAATCATCCAGGGGCACAGTTGCCAGGGGTTGGTGCGTGGGCATGGTTGAGCTATCCAGATGTAAATATTCGGTGGTAGATTTTGGGTAGCCAGTCAGTGTATCCATTGCCCGAACCATCTACTAACCCTATGTACAAGACCTCATTTTTGGGCACCGCCCTGCCCCTCATCCAGGCCCCCATGGCGGGAGTGCAAGGCAGCGCATTAGCCATCGCAGTGTGCAACGCGGGGGGATTAGGCTCTTTGCCTTGCGCCATGCTGAGCGCCGATGCGTTGGGCCAAGAGCTGGCCCTGCTGCACCAGCACACCAAGCAGCCTTACAACGTCAATTTTTTTTGTCACCCCGCTACACCTGCTGACCATATGCAAGAGGCCACATGGCGCAGCACACTGGCCCCCTACTACGCCGAACTGGATTTGGATGTCGCAGCCATTCCCGCAGGCCCGGGTCGTGCTCCCTTTGATGCGGCCATGGCAGACCTACTGGAGGCGTTTCGCCCGCCCGTTGTCAGCTTTCACTTTGGCTTGCCAGCACCCGCGCTGTTGGCTCGGGTCAAAAGCTGGGGGGCCAAAGTGTTGTCGTCAGCCACCACCGTCGAGGAGGCCCTGTGGCTGGAAGCCCATGGTGCCGACGCCATCATTGCCCAGGGTTTGGAAGCGGGTGGACACCGCGGCATGTTCTTGACGAGTGATCTGACCACACAAATCGGCACATTTGCACTGCTGCCCCAAGTGGTTCGGGCGGTACGCCTGCCGGTGATTGCAGCCGGTGGCATTGCTGATGCGCAAGGCGTAGCCGCAGCGCTGGCTTTGGGTGCGCACGCAGTGCAAGTGGGCAGCGCGTATTTGCTTTGCCCCGAGGCGACGACCAGCGCGGTACACCGCGCGGCGCTGCAAAGCCAGGAGGCATGCCATACCGCACTGACCAATGTGTTCACTGGCAGACCCGCACGCGGCATCGTGAACCGGGTGATGCGTGAAATAGGCCCGCTGAGCGCCGCTGCACCGGACTTCCCTTGGGCCACCGGGGCCATGGCGCCGCTGAGGGCTCAGGCCGAAAGCACAGACAACGGCGATTTTTCTCCCCTTTGGTGCGGCCAAAATGCCAGCGGCTGCCGGAAAGTGTCGGCCGCAGAGGTCACGCGTTCTCTCATCAGCACAGTAACCGTTCCACGATGAGGCACTGCACCCGACGGTCAACCGACCGCACAGCCCGTTAAAATAGAAAGTTGCTGCGGCACCAGGCCTGGCGCAACTCCCTTATTTTTTGCAAGACCCTCTTCACAGGACGCACTCATGTCTCTATTTTCCGCCGTCGAAATGGCCCCTCGCGACCCAATTCTGGGTTTGAACGAACAATTCAACGCTGACACCAACCCCAACAAGGTCAACCTCGGCGTAGGCGTGTACTTTGGCGATGATGGAAAGCTCCCCTTGCTTCAATGCGTGCAAGCCGCCGAAAAAACCATGATGGAAAAGCCCACCGCCCGCGGTTACCTGCCAATTGACGGCATTGCCGCCTACGACGCTGCAGTCAAAGGCCTGGTATTTGGTGCTGACAGTGATGTGGTCAAGTCAGGCCGCGTAGCCACCGTGCAAGGCATTGGCGGCACCGGAGGCCTGAAGATCGGCGCCGACTTTTTGAAGAAAGTCAGCCCCAACGCCACCGTCATGATTTCAGATCCTAGCTGGGAGAACCACCGCGCGCTCTTTACCAGCGCTGGCTTCACGGTGGAAAGCTACGCCTACTACGACGCGGCCAAGCGCGGTGTGGACTTCGAGGGCATGCTGGCCAGCCTGAACGCCGCCGCTGCCGGCACCATCGTGCTGCTGCACGCCTGCTGCCACAACCCTACCGGCTACGACATCAGCGCCACGCAGTGGGATCAAGTGATTGCCGTGGTCAAGGCCCGTGGTCTTACCCCGTTTCTGGATATGGCTTACCAAGGTTTCGGCTACGGCATTGCCGAAGACGGTGCCGTTATTGGCAAGTTTGTGGCTGCTGGGCTGAATTTCTTCGTCTCCACCAGCTTTTCCAAGAGCTTTAGTCTGTACGGAGAGCGCGTGGGCGCTCTGTCGGTGGTGTGTGAAAGCAAAGAAGAATGCGACCGCGTGCTGTCGCAACTAAAAATTGTGATCCGCACCAACTATTCCAATCCACCTATCCACGGTGGCGCTGTAGTTGCAGCTGTGCTGGGTAATCCCGAGTTGCGTGCCCAGTGGGAAAAAGAGCTGGGCGAAATGCGCGTGCGCATCAAGGCCATGCGCCAAAAACTGGTAGACGGACTCAAAGCCGCCGGTGTGCAGCAAGACATGTCCTTCATCACCACTCAAATTGGTATGTTCAGCTACTCTGGCCTCTCAAAAGATCAAATGGTGCGCCTGCGCTCTGAGTTTGGTGTGTATGGCACCGACACTGGCCGTATGTGCGTAGCTGCGCTCAACAGCAAAAATATCGACTACGTTTGTGCAGCAATCGCCAGCGTCGTCTGATCTGTATCAAACGCCTCTAGTACAGGCTTGATTCTGGGCATTTGCATCTCCTATGACTGCCCGTAACGGCTACTTTTACGCGCAGACTTAGGAAAAATGCTCAGCCTTACGTCATTGATTACTGTTATATTGCACTGCAACATTTTCTAAAGGCAACAATCCATGCTGTACCAGCTCTACGAAACCCAGCGTTCCCTGATGGAGCCTTTTTCCGATCTGGCTTTGGCAGCGGCCAAGGTTTACGGTAACCCGACCACGATGATGGGACAAAGCCCGTTTGCACAGCGCATGTCGGCAAGCTACGACCTGATGCACCGCCTCGGCAAAGACTATGTGAAGCCCGAATTCGGCCTGCGCACCATTGATGTCGATGGTGTTGAAGTGGCTATCCACGAGCGTATTGAGCTAGACAAGCCGTTTTGCGAACTGCGCCGCTTCAAGCGCTTTAGCGACGACAGTGCCACGCTGCAAACCATCAAAGACCAGCCGGCCGTGGTGATCGTTGCACCGCTGTCGGGGCACTACGCCACGCTGCTGCGCGATACGGTTAAAACCATGCTCAAGGACCACAAGGTCTACATCACCGACTGGAAAAACGCTCGCCTAGTGCCCATGAGCGAAGGCGAATTCCACCTCGACGACTATGTGAACTATGTGCAAGAGTTCATTCGTCACGTGCAAAAGCGCTACGGCAATTGCCATGTGATGAGCGTCTGCCAGCCCACCGTGCCCGTGTTGGCGGCTGTTTCGTTGATGGCTGCACGCGGCGAAAAGACACCGCTGAGCATGACCATGATGGGCGGCCCAATCGATGCCCGTAAATCGCCCACAGCGGTGAATAACCTGGCCATGAACAAGCCCCATAGCTGGTTTGAAAACAATGTCATTTACCGCGTGCCACAAAGCTTTCCAGGTGCTGGCCGCCGTGTGTACCCCGGCTTTTTGCAGCACTCCGGTTTTGTGGCCATGAACCCCAGCAACCACGCCACTAGCCATTACGATTATTTCAAAGACCTGATCAAAGGCGACGATGCCAGCACCGAAGCCCACCGCAAGTTTTACGACGAGTACAACGCGGTGCTGGACATGGATGCCGACTATTACTTGGAGACCATCAAAGTGGTGTTCCAGGATTTCAGCTTGGTCAATGGCACCTGGGATGTCAAAGGAGTCAACGGTAAGGTAGAACGCGTTCGCCCCGAGGCCATCAAAACCACCGCACTGCTGTCGGTTGAAGGTGAGTTGGATGACATTTCTGGCTCTGGCCAAACCCAAGCCGTGCATGATATTTGCAGCGGCGTGCCCAAGTCAGCGCAAGTGCACTTTGAAGCCAAAGGCGCAGGCCACTACGGCATTTTTTCGGGCCGACGCTGGCGTGACCATGTGTATCCGGTGGTGAAGGCCTTTATCTTGTCGCACCACAACAAAACTACTGTTATGCCGGCTGCAAAAACGGCACCAACGCCAGTAGCAAAAGTGGCGCCTCTAGCAAAAGCAGCACCTGCAGTTCAGCCTGTCATGGAAGCACCGATAGCGGTGGTAGCACCTGTCCAAGCCCCAACCCCTGCGCAAACTGTTGCACCCGTTGCACCAGTTGCACAGGCCGCCCCGGTCGTAGCCGTGCCAATGCCTGCCGCAGAAGCTAAGGTGCCTGTGACAACCGCCGCCACCGTCAAGGTGGAGGCACCGGTCAACGTAACCGTCAGCACCAGTGAGACCCAACCTGCTGACAAAAAAATGACCACTCCAGTGCCTAAAGCGGCTGCGACGCCCATCCAGCCTGCGAAAGCAGCTACTAAAAAAGTAGCAGCCAAGCGCATAGTCAAGAAGCAATAATGGCAGGGGCAGAGCCCACGGATACGCTGGCACAGCGCATTCTTGACGCACTGCCCCAAACCCAATGCACTCGCTGCGGCTACCCAGACTGCGCGGGCTACGCACACGCCATAGCACAAGGCACTGCGGCGATTAACCAGTGCCCACCGGGTGGGGCTGAAGGCATTGCTCGGATTGCCCGTATCACCCGAAAGCCCGTGACTGCTCTGAACCCTGACTTTGGGTCAGAAGAGCCCCGCTCGGTCATGTTCATTGATGAAAACTGGTGCATTGGCTGCACCCTGTGCATCAAGGCCTGCCCTACCGATGCCATCATGGGTGCGAACAAGCATATGCACACCATTCTGGAAGAACATTGCACCGGCTGTGCGCTGTGCCTGCCGGTGTGCCCCGTGGACTGCATCGTGGTGGAAAGTGCCAGCGGCGAAGCCACAGGTTGGTCTGCTTGGTCCGATGAGCTAGCCGCCAACGCCAAAATTCGCTATGAATTCAGTAGCTATCGACGCAAGCTGCATGCGGACGACCGTGCTTTTTCGCTAGAAAAAAAGGCCCAGGCCAAGCTGGCAGACCTACCCACCCATTCCCAGCACACTGACCCCGCCATTTTGGATAAGAAGCGCTCAGTGATTGAAGCAGCGCTGGCGCGCTCGCGTGCCAACCGCGCTGCTAAATAGGCGTTAGCGGCTTTGCCCCGGATGGGCTAACTGCGAAAACGCCTTCACCACTTCGGGTGGTGCCTGCACCAACTCAATCAGAACGCCCTCGCCAGCTATGGGGAATTCGTCATTGCTCTTGGGATGTAAAAAGCAAATGTCAAAGCCTGCAGCCCCCTTGCGAATGCCGCCCGGCGCAAAACGCACACCCTGGGCGCTTAGCCACTCTACTGCCACAGGCAAATCGTCAATCCACAATCCCACATGGTTGAGTGGAGTGGTGTGCACTGCAGGCTTTTTATCGGGGTCCAGCGGCTGCATCAAGTCCACTTCTACCTTGAAAGGACCTGCACCCATGGTGCAAATATCCTCGTCAACGTTTTCTTTTTCGCTCTTGAAGGTGCCGGTAACTTCCAGCCCCAGCATGTCCACCCACAGGGTCTTGAGTCGATTTTTGTCGGGCCCGCCAATGGCGATTTGCTGGATGCCCAGCACGGCAAAGGGTCGTAGTGCCATGGTCGTTAGTCCTTAAACAAATTCAACGATGGCCTGGTCCACCGTCAGGCTCTCGCCCTTGGATGCCAGCACCTTGCCCACCACACCATCTGCAGCAGCAAACAGCACATTTTCCATCTTCATGGCTTCAATAACAGCCACGCGCTCACCTGCCTGCACCTTCTGACCGGGCACCACTGACACATCCACCAGCAGACCGGGCATCGGTGACAGCACAAAGCGGCTCATGTCGGCAGCAGCCTTAAACGGCATAAGCGCATGCAGTTCAGCCATGCGGGGCGAAATCACCAGCGCATCGATGCGGGTTCCGTTGTGTTGCACACGCAGCGCCAACGGATTTTTGGGAGTGCCGCGCTCCACTTGGGCGGTAAACGGTTTGCTATTTACAGTGCCATCGATAGCGATGTCATTCAGGCGTGAGCTGCTACGAATTTCATAGCTGCTTGCGCCCACTGTGACGCGGGCGGAGCCAGTTTCTCCTACATATTCGTCCACATGGACCGGTATGTAGGTGTTCTTGCCTTCCGCGCCCAGTGTCACGACCACGTAGTCTTTGCCGGCGTTCACCGAATACCCTGGCAATTGCCCGCTGATGCCCGCGGCGCGCTCGCGCGACTTGCGGCGCACAAA
>JBJOLD010000177.1:0-2954 GCA_046045765.1 Pseudomonadota bacterium
TTGAGGTGGTGGCGCGCTTTTTTGACCGCAATAAACTCTACCGGCACCACGTCAGTCCCTTGGTGCAGCATCTGAAAATACGCATGCTGACCATTGGTGCCCGACTCGCCCCACAACACCGGAGACGTACCAAACGGAAGTGCCTCTCCCGAGGCGTCCACGCGCTTGCCGTTGCTCTCCATCTCCAGCTGCTGCAAATACGCGGGCACGCGGCGCAAAGCGCTGTGGTAGGGCGCAATACTGCGGCTTGTAAAGCCATGAAAGTTGCGATACCACACGTCCAGCAGCGCTAGGCGCACGGGCAAATTACTGGCCAGCGGCGCGGTGCGAAAGTGTTCGTCCATAGCGTGCGCGCCCGCCAGAAAATCACGAAATCCTTGCGCGCCCACGGCAATAGCGATCGGCAGCCCAATGGCCGACCACATGGAGTAGCGTCCGCCCACCCAGTCCCAAAACCCAAACGTAGTGGTGATACCAAACGCGTTGGCCGCCGCCACATTGGTGGTTAGCGCCGCAAAGTGGCGTGCCGTGTTGGTGCCGCCCTGCTCTTCAAACCACGCCTTGGCCGACTGCGCGTTGGTCATGGTTTCAATGGTGGTGAAGGTCTTGCTGGCAATCAGGAACAGCGTGCTCTCAGCCTTAAGGTGCGGCAGTTTAGCGGCCAGTTCGTGCCCATCCACATTGCTCACGAAATGCAGGCGCTTACCGCCAGTGGCCGGGTCGGCGTTGGCAAAGGCATCCAGCGCCAGCACCGCCATTTGTGGCCCTAAGTCGGAGCCGCCAATGCCGATGTTCACTACATCGGTAATGCCAGCATCACAGCGCACTTGCTCGGCATAAGCCAGCATGGCGTCTAGCGTAGTATGTACCTTGGCCTGCTCAGCCACCTTAAATGCTACTGAATTAATAGCTGGTTGCGTACTATCCACGGGCGCTACAGGTGGATTTCGCAATAACGTATGCCAGACCTCGCGGTTTTCGGTGTTGTTAATCTTGTCGCCCGCAAACATGGCATCGCGGTGCTCTTGCACGCCAGACTGCTCAGCCAACTGCAGCAGTAGCGCCTCGGTGGCAGCGTCCAAGCGGTTCTTGGACAGGTCAGCAAACACATAGGGGGCGTCTTGGCTCAGGCGCTCAAACCGCGTAGCGTCTTGTGCAAACGCGGTGCGAATATCAAACGCTTTGCCAGTCGCTTGGTAGGCAGCCTGTAGCTGGCTCCAAGCAGGGGTGCGGTCGCAGCGGGTACGTGCCATGGTGCGGGTTCCTTACGCTTTACGCGGCTAGCATGAGTTGTTCGAGCTTGACCGCATCTACGCAGAATGCGCGAATGCCTTCAGCCAGTTTTTCGGTGGCCATGGCATCTTCGTTCATGGCAAGGCGGAAGCTTTTCTCGTCATAGTGCTGGTGGGAAATGTCCAAGGTCTTGGCTTTGTCGGCGTTCAGATGCTGGGTCAGCGGTGTGTCGGTGGCGGCCAATTGGGCCAATAAATCGGGGCTGATGGTCAACAGATCGCAACCAGCCAGTGCGGTGATTTGGCCCACGTTGCGAAAGCTAGCGCCCATCACCTCGGTGGCAATGCCGTAGCGCTTGTAATAGTTATAAATCTGGGTGACAGATTTCACACCGGGATCGTTCAATTCGGCGTTATCAGCCTCTAACCATGCCGCGCCTGCCGACTTTTTATACCAGTCGTAAATGCGGCCCACGAAAGGAGAGATGAGCTGCACCTTGGCCTGCCCACACGCCACGGCTTGGCAAAACGAGAACAGCAAAGTCAAGTTGGTGTGAATGCCCTTGCGCTCCAACTGCTCAGCGGCTTGAATGCCCTCCCAAGTAGAGGCCACCTTAATCAGCACACGGTCGGCGTGAATGCCTTGCGCCTGGTACAGCTCAATCAACCGCTCACCGCGCGCCACAGTGGCATTGGTATCAAAACTTAAACGTGCATCCACTTCGGTGGAGACACGGCCAGGAATGATGGACAAAATCTCACACCCAAAACGCACCAACAAACGGTCAATCACCTCGTCCATGGGACGGCCACGGAACTGGGCCACAGTCTCACTCAACAACGGCGCGTAGTCCGCCTTTTGCACTGCTTTAAGAATCAACGACGGATTGGTGGTGGCGTCTGTGGGCTTAAAAGCGTCCAGCTGCTTAAAGTCGCCCGTGTCGGCAACCACGGTGGTGAATTGTTTGAGTGCAAGCAATTGGTTCATAGGTTGGCTCATGGGGGTTTTCAAAAATTTGATTTTAAAAGGCGCTTGAATTATCAATGAAACAAAGTTACATTACAACGTCGTGTTTTATGTAACTTCACATCACTTGTTTGCATTATGAGCTTTGATCTAGTCTTGTTTGGCGGCACCGGCGACCTGGCCTGGCGCAAATTGATGCCCGCTTTGTTCCAAGCGTTTCGCCACGGTACTTTGCCTGATGGAGGCCGCATTATTGGTGTGGGACGAGACGACCTCAGCCACGAACAATACCGCGCACTGATTCAGTCCCGCTTTGACAAAGTGGATTTGTCCAAGCGCCCCAGCGCTGAAGAGTTTGCCCGCTTTGCTGCCATTCTTGAGTTTGTGCGCATGGACTTGTCCAAGCCCGACGACTATGCCGCACTGGCCGCAACACTCAACGCCCGTAATGCTGGTACGGTAGTGATGTACGTAGCCACCGCGCCCGCCCTGTTCACCACCGTGTGCGAGCAACTGGGTGCGTCCGGACTCAACACCCCAAATACCCGCGTGGTACTCGAAAAACCCCTCGGCCACGACCTGGCATCCAACCGTGCCATCAATAAAACAGTGCGCCGGTTTTTTGAAGAAAAGCAAGTTTTTCGCATCGACCACTACTTGGGCAAACCCGCGGTACAAAACCTGTTTGCACTGCGCTTTGGCAACGCCTTGTTCGAACCCCTATGGAAGCGTGAGCATATTGCCAATATTCAAAT
>JBJOLD010000194.1:0-4306 GCA_046045765.1 Pseudomonadota bacterium
GATGCGCTGCTGAGCGACTTTGGCGCGGCTACTTTGCTGCCGCTGGACGAGCCCGATGTGTGCCGGGCCTTGATGGCGTTGGAAGTGCGGGCGTTTGGGTGCTTGCTGGAAGAGTTGCTGGCGCACATGGAGCCTGTACAACCAGATTCACGCGATCTTGGCACCGTGATGCAAAAGTTGACTGCGTTGACTCAGGCTTGCTTGCTGGATACGCCATCTGCTCGTCCCAGTATGGATGACGTAGTGCTACATATTTCATAGCTTATTACGCATATTCTACGAGGGCTGCAAGCCATTTCTACTTAAAAATGGGAGTGGCAGGCACACGCCTCGCCGTGGGCAGCGGCTACCAGGTCAGTCAAAATTCCGCAGTGGTGTGTGCCTTGGTTCCCAAAACACTGCTTGCGCAACAAAAGAAGCTGCTTTTCTAAGGCCTTCATGCTTTTCAGGCGGGCACGCACCCGGTCAAGCTGTTGGTCGACCAAGCGGTCCACGTCTGCGCAATGGGTTTCGGGTTGATCTAAAAACCCCAGCAACTCGGTGATGGCGGCCAATGGCATGTCCAGGGCCCTGCAGTGGCGAATGAACGACAGGCGCTCCAAGTGCATTTGGGTGTAGTCGCGGTAGCCGTTGTCGCGCCTGGCAGGTGCGGGTAGCAGCCCCTGCTTTTCGTAAAAGCGGATGGTTTCCACCTCGACGCCGGTGGCGCTGGAGAGTTCTTTGATTTGCATATCCCCGCCCTGTGTTGAAAATGGTGTTTGACACTGTAGTGGCTCTAGGGTTTTAAATGCAGGCATTGCAACAAAACACTGCAACAAAACATTGAAAGGAAATGTATGTCGGCCCATTGCTGTGAGCACGAAGCGCCGCCCGCCCACCACATTGTTAACCTGGGTCGCTACCGCACTATTTTGTGGATAGCGCTGGGGATCAATGCCGCCATGTTTTTTGTAGAAATTGCAGCTGGCCTCTCGTCTGGGTCGCTGTCTTTGATGGCCGACGCTATCGACTTTGCAGGCGATGCGTTGAACTACGGCGTGTCATTGGCCGTGCTGGCATCTGCGTTGGCTTGGCGCTCCCGCGCGGCGCTCGTCAAAGGCGTCTGCATGGTGGGCTTTGGGGTGTTTGTGCTGGTGCAGGCGGTTTTTTCCATGTGGCACAACAGCCCACCCGATGCGCCGCTGATGGGTGGGGTAGCGGTTGTGGCGCTGGTTGCCAATGTGGCCGTGGCCTGGATGTTGTATGCCTTTCGCGAGGGCGATGCCAATATGCGCAGCGTGTGGCTGTGCTCACGCAACGACGCAATTAGCAACATTGCGGTGCTGCTGGCGGCCATAGGCGTATTCGGCTCTGGCACCGCTTGGCCTGACCTCGCGGTGGCAGCTTTGATGGCTGTTTTGGCACTGCACGGGGGCTACCAAGTGCTGCGGCAGGCGGTTCAGGAAATCAAGGGCTCGCCGGTGTCGGTGGCAGGCACTGTGTCGCACGGCCACTGAGCCGAGGTAGCCAGCCACTCCAACGCCGATTCGATGCCCTTTCCCGTGTAGGGCGTAACGATCTGGTGGCTGGTAGTGCGCGCAAATAGTTGCTCCACAGCGCTTGTCACCAGGGGTGAAACTCCCGCTTGTTGCATTTGGCGCTGTGCTTCAAGCACTTCTTTTTGCCGTCTAGCTGAATGCTCGATATGGGTGCTCACCATGGACTCCATCAATGCGCGCAGCGAGCCTCGGTCCACGTCGGACAAGATTGCGTGCACTTGTTCGCGCAGGCCACGCTTTTCCGCCGTCAGCAGGCATTCGATCGACAGCGCCTCCAGGCCTTTGGTAAAAATGCTGCGCAGCAACTTCAGTGCAGCGGCGTCGCCGGGCTTGTGCCCCACCACTTGGATGGGCGTTCCCAAGCGCGTGAATAGCGCGGCCACTTCAGCAGCTTTTTCACCCGCGCACAGCAAGGGTGTTTTGGCACCGTGCAGCTGGACTGCGCCCGTGATGGCGACATCTACAAAGGTCATGCCATGGTTTTCAAATAACGCGGCGGCTTTCTCCATATCGATGGGGTCGGCGGTGGTCATATCGACAAAACTTGCGCCGGTGCGCATGTGTTGCACGGCCTTCTCGGCTACCTCAAACGCCGCAGAGCCGAATACAGCGCTGAAAACCCAGTCTGCCTCTGACAGCCACGGCCCTGCGTCGGTGTGAACGCTGGCGCTGATGGACTGCGCACATTGATGCAACTCCGGGGTGGGCTTTACATCCCACACCCACCCGACGGTCATGCCGTGCACGGCAAACGCATGCGCAAAGCATTGGCCCACCATTCCGCCACCTATCAGTGCAATTTTCATATTCGTTGTTCACTTCTTTAGGGGTGAACTGTAATCAGGCTTTCAGCGCAAGTGGGCATTCTCCGCTGGTCAACGATGGACAGCTAGAAAATGCGCGTCATCCACGATTTCAATATAATCATTCCCATGGAAGCGATTAAAAAATCAAAACATTCTGTTCAGACTGGTAAAGACATTGCACCCGGAGTGGCTTTGCCTCTGCCTGCCCCGGTAGAACGTGCTATTCGCAAGCTGGGCAGCGACATGTCGCTGGCGCGGCGGCGGCGGCATATCTCGCAGGCGTCGTTGGCCGAACGCATTGGTGCGTCGGTGTCCACCATTCGCCGCATGGAGCAGGGCGATACGCGGGTACCGATTCATTTTTTTGCGCGTGCCATGCAGGTGTTTGGCGTGTTGGGAGCGCTGGGGCAACTACTGGACACAGCGCAAGATGACATTGGCCTGACCATGATGGATGCGCAGCTGCCTCAGCGCGTGCGCAGCAGGCGCAAAACTGGTGGCACAGGCATCGAAGGCGCCATATGAGCACCCCAGCGTACAAGGTCGGCATCAACATTCGCCAGCAGGTGGATGTTTGTATTGGTCAAACTGGCACGCTAGTGGGCGGGCTTACCTACGTGCGTCAGGGTCAGCGTGAGAACACAGCCTTTGCCTACGCCACAGGCTGGCTGAATAGCCCGCAGCGGTTTCAAATATCGCCCGAGCTATTGCTTACCGCTGACTACCAACAGCGCAAAGCCCCTACCAAGAGCGATTCCCCGTTTCACCACGCTCTGGCGGATACCGCACCCGATGCCTGGGGACGGCGCGTAATTGCCCGGGCACATGCCAAAGAACGTAGCAAGCAACCTGCTCTGGGAGCCCTTACCGAGCTGGATTATTTGCTGGCTGTGGACGATTTCAGCCGCGTTGGTGGGTTGCGGTTGCGCGATGCGGCAGGGCGCTTTTTAAGCACCAGTGCAGCGGGTGAGCGCAGCACGCCGCCCCTGTTGGAGCTGCCCCACATGCTCAGCGCCAGCCGCGCGGTCGAGGCGGGCACCGAAACCGCGCAAGACCTGCGATATCTGCAAGGCAAGGGCACTTCGCTCGGCGGTATGCGCCCCAAGTGCACCGTAATTGACGACGGCGGCCAACTTGCCATCGGAAAATTTCCCAGCATGGTCGACAGCCGTAGCGTGACCAGGGGTGAAGTGCTGGCCATGCGTTTGGCGCAAGTGGCGGGCATTGATGTGGCCAAGGCCCGCATTGTTGAAGTACAGGGCACACCTGTGGCTCTGATAGCGCGCTTTGACCGCACGCCCGACGGCAAGCGCATTCCGTATCTTTCAGCCGCTTCTATGTTGCAAGCCAGCCGCGATGAGGAGCGCAGCTATGTTGAGATTGCCGACACCATTCGCGCTCACGGTGCGCAGCCCACCCACGACTTGCAGCAGCTATGGCGGCGCATGGTGTTTAACTTGCTGGTTTGTAACGTAGACGACCATTTGCAAAATCACGGGTTTTTGCACGTTAGCAACGGCCAATGGCGGCTGGCACCGGCGTTTGACGTCAACCCTTTTCCCGACAAAGAACGCGAATCGAAAACCTGGTTGTCTGAGCAAGACGGGCCGATTGTGGATGTGGCCACGTTGCTCGCACGCTGTGCCTACTTTGCGCTGACCACGGCCCAAGCGAGGGTGGTGTTGGCCGAAGTGGCGCGGGCTGTAGCGCAATGGAAAGCGCTAGCGCTTGGTTCTGAGGTGGGGCTGCGGGCTACCGATTTGGAGGACTTTGCCCCCGCGTTTGACTCATTGCAGCTTGAACGCGCATTGGTGATGGCTTAGTTCCACAGCCCACCTGAACACCGCTCTGTCCCCGCCAAGTCCTTGCGCGACTGCACTTGGGCAAAGCCTGCAGCGCTGAGCAGGCTGCGCACTTTTTCAGCTTGGTTGTAGCCATGCTCCAGCAGCAGCCAACCGCCAG
>JBJOLD010000304.1:0-3392 GCA_046045765.1 Pseudomonadota bacterium
ATGCCGTTCACCGGCGAGGTAATGCGCGTGCGCGCCAAATCAATGCGGGCCTGGGCCAAAGCGGCTTCGCGTTGGGCCACATTGGCCTGGGCCGATGTCACCTGCGCCTGCGCCACACCCACTTGCGCCTGCACAGCTTTTACCGCTTCCACACTGGTGTTGACTAGGGCACGGGCCTTGTCTGCCTCGCTTTGGGCGATGAACTGCTTTTCCACCAGGCTTTGCTTGCGGTCAAAGTCGCGACGGGCTTCATCCAGGTCCACCTGCGCGCGCGAAACCTGGGTTTGTGCCGACAGCGTATTCGCCTGCGCCGTGAGTACTGCGGCGCGTGTGGCATCCACATCGGCCTGCGCCGAGCGAACGCGGTACTCAAAGGTTTCGGGGTCGATGCGGGCCAGCAGTTGCCCGGCCTTGACTTCGGAATTGAAGTCCACCAACAACTCGCTAATTTGGCCGCTCACCTGCGTGCCTACGGTCACCAGCGCTACAGGGTTGACCGCGCCACTGGCGGCCACTGTGGCCTGAAGGTTGCCACGCTCCAGCTTGGCTGTACGGTACTGCACCGCATCGGTATTGGCGCGCTGCGACCACCAGGCATACCCCCCGGCCGCAGCAGCCACAACAACGGCCGCCGCAATGAGATAACTTTTTTTCATATTTGCCATTGTAGATTTGACACTTCATACCCAGAAAACAGCACTTTGTCGCAAAGTGGTTTTACAGCGGCCGGGCACTCGGCATAGTCGCCCACACTATGCAACTTACACCCATCATCGCCATCCACATGAGTGCTGCTCTGGCCGCGCTAGCCATCGGCCCGGTCGCACTGTGGGCCCGCCGTGGCCACACGTTTGGGCCAAACCAAGTCAAGCGCCAACACCCGCGTCTGCACCGCGCTGCTGGCTATGCATGGGTCACGCTGATGCTGATGACAGCCATATCGGCATTGTTTATCCGTGATTTCCGTTTACCCAACATTGCGGGATACACACCCATCCACCTGTTTGTGCCTTACACCTTGTCGGGGCTTTACTTTGCGTTTCGCAAGCTGCTACAGGGCAACGTGGCCGGCCACCGCAAAGCTATGGTTAGCCTGTATGTCGGGGCCTGCGTGGTTGCTGGCGCATTCACCTTGCTGCCGGGTCGCTATTTGGGCCAACTGGTCTGGGGCTAGCGGTCCAGCGCAATACAGTGCATGCAAAATGGCCAACATGTCACACCCCGATACCACTCAATTGCTGCGCTGGCTGCCAGGCGATGCTCGGCAAGGGGTAGTACAGCGCGCCCTGGTGGTATGGGCAGTGGCGCTGGTCATTGCCGTCTTGCAAACTCTGGCCAATCCGGTGGAGCATGCATTTGATAAGTCGCTGGTGTACAGCTATGCCATTAGCACCTGCATTTGGTTTTTATGCGACCCCATGCGCATTGCGCTCGGCCCTTGGCTTCATATCCAGCCGCCCCACTACTGGAGCGTCACGCCGCGCGCGATGGCTTACATGTTCTTTAGCATCGTGGTCGGTTATGCATTGGGCAGCCTGATGGGCGATGCCTATGCGGGCCAATCCACGTGGCAACTGATGGCACAGTCACCGCAGCGGTTCTGGAGCTTTTGGCTCACATCGCTGGGCATCAGTTGCGGGTTTCTTTTTTACTTTTACCAGCGCGAAAAAGGCCTGGAGCTGGCACGCCAAGCCACCGAGGCGCGCCTCAAACTGCTGGAGTCGCAGCTGCAGCCGCACATGCTGTTCAACACCTTGGCCAATTTGCGCGCCCTGATTGCCACCGACCCACAGCGGGCCATCGACATGCTGGACCGCCTGAACGACTACCTGCGCGCCACGCTGCGCGCAGCCCGCACCGACAGCGGCTGCACAGAGCACACACTGGCCGACGAGTTTGCCCGCCTGCGTGACTACCTGGAGCTGATGGCCGTGCGCATGGGAGTGCGTTTGTCTTACAGCCTGCATCTGCCGGACGCGCTGGCCCAGCACCCGGTGCCGCCCTTGCTGCTGCAGCCCTTGGTAGAAAACGCCATCCAACACGGGCTGGAACCCAAAGTAGAGGGTGGCAGCATTGCCGTACACGCCAGCCAAACTGGCAGCACCATCACCCTGGAGGTGGCCGACACCGGTATGGGGTTCGATGCCACAGCGCTGGCACGCCCCGCCACCGCTGGCCGGGGCTATGGCCTGAGCCACGTGCGCGAACGCTTAAACACGCTTTACGGGGCAGAAGGTACTATCAATTTAGTAGCTGGATACGCAAGTGGTACAAGGGCTAGCATCACATTTCCTGATAAAAGATGATTTCTACAGTGCACCCCGTCACCGCTGTGGCAACCGCCCTGATTGCCGAAGATGAACCGCTGTTGGCCCAAGCCCTTCAGGCAGAGCTGGCCCGAGCCTGGCCCGAATTGCAAGTGCTGGCCACGGTAGGGGACGGCGCATCGGCGGTGCGCACCGCCCTGGCGCTGCAACCCGACGTGCTGTGGTTTGACATCCGCATGCCGGGCATGGGTGGACTGGATGCCGCCACCGAGCTGGCCAACCTGTGGCCTCTAGGCCCGGGCAGCAAACCGTTTCCCGCGCTGGTGTTTGTTACCGCCTACGACCAATACGCGGTGCAAGCGTTTGAGGCCCAGGCTACAGACTATTTGCTCAAACCCGTGCAAGCCGCACGGTTAGAAAAAACAGTAACAAAAGTGCAGCTAGCCCTTGCCAGCCGTGCGCAAGCAGCTATCAATTTAGAAGCAAAGCTGGAAAACGCCTTGGGCCAGTTGCGCGGCCTTTTAGGCGCACAGCAGCCCGCACCAACCGCCGCCACGCCACTGCTGACCGTGATCCAAGCCAGCGTGGGCAACGCCATTCGCATGGTGCCCGTGGCCGAGGTGCTGGTGTTTGAAGCTTCTGACAAATACGTGCGTGTGCTAACCGCCAGCCACGAGTACCTGATTCGCACACCGCTCAAAGAGCTACTGCCCCAGCTGGATAGCCAGGTGTTCTGGCAAATCCACCGCAGCACGGTGGTGCGCGCCAGCGACATTGCTTCCGTGCAGCGCGACGAAGCGGGCAAAACCCAATTGCAGCTGCGCAGCCGTGCGGAGCGCTGGGACGTAAGCCGCCTTTATGCCCCGCTTTTCAAGGCCATGTAGATCAGTACGATGGTTGGGTGACCGGGCGTAGGCGCGCTGGCACATAACGCGCCAGCCGGGCATTGATGGCATCCTCATGGCGCTGCCACAGCACACCCAGCCACACCGTGCCCAGACCGATCAAGGTAAGGGCAAACGGAAACAGCACGCTGCTGCGAAACACCTGGTACGACAGGTGCCCCAGGTACATGGCCACGCCCAACGCGCCATAGACCGTAAACACCTTGCGCCCAATGGCAGC
>JBJOLD010000309.1:0-2527 GCA_046045765.1 Pseudomonadota bacterium
GGTTTTGACTTTAACCCTGTAGCTGATCGAATTCGGGTGGTGAGCGACAAGGGACAAAATTTACGTTTGCATCCCGATACCGGCGTTGTAGCGGCGGTGGACCCTGAATTGGCGTATGCAGCCGGGGACCTGCACTGGAGCAATAAGCCCGAGCTGGTCGCTGCGGCATACACCTATAACAAGAATGACGACAAGCTCACAACCAACTACGCCATCGACCGGCGGCTAGGCACGCTGGTAACGCAAGGAAGCGTAGAGAGCGTGACGCCAGTGACTTCCCCCAACACAGGACTTTTGCGCACGGTGGGCTTGCTTACCCTTGGGCCGTTGTTGGATGCATCGTTTGACATCTCTGATGTGACTGGGGCTGGGCTTGCCGCGGTTCGCAGTGTCGCAAACCCCATCACACGCCTTGTTTTGATCAATTTGCAATCAGGCAAGGCTGAATTGCTAGGAACCCTGGGGGATGGGAAGCCCGTTGTTGGCGTTGCAGTGGAGCCTTGAGATGGCGATGTGTCGCCTGTTTATGACGCTCGCTATCGGGGGCTTGTCTGCAATTCATTGCATGGCCGGTACCGTAAGCGCGCATGTTTATGACGTCGTTGGAAAGCCGCTGTCTGACGCAGTCGTTTTCTTGGAGTCGGCAGCCGCCAAAAGTGCGAGCAAGCCTCTTGTGTGAATTGAGGTGGCGCAGGAGTCAAAACAATTCGTGCCTTCTGTCTCGGTGGTGCCCATCGGCTCCTTGGTGCATTTCCCTAACCGAGATACGGTTCGCCACCATGTGTATTCTTTCTCGTCGGCCAAAAAATTTGAACTTAAGTTGTACACGGGAACGCCAGCCAACCCCGTGCTTTTTGACCGGGCAGGCATTGTTGTTTTGGGTTGCAATATTCATGACCATATGGCCGCTTGGGTAGTGGTGGTAGAAACGCCTTATTTTGGAAAAACTAATGCATTTGGTGAAATAAATTTGGGTCAAGTTCCAGCAGGTAGATACAGGCTGCGCACATGGCATTCAGGCTTTGCGGTGGGTTCATCAGCCCAAGAGCAGCCGCTTAGCGTGACTGAGTCAGACGTTACCGCCGCAGTGGTTAAGATCGTACCGCCATGAAATGGGCGCGGGCGATTTATCTGCAGTACCGCGACGGTGGTTTAGTGAAACGCATCGTTGCACTCTCGGTGGGCCTGCTACTGGTCATTCAACTCTCTGTGCAAGTCATAGTGCATAAAAGTATTCAGGACAGCGTGCGAAAAAATTTGCAATCCGCACTGTCCTCGGATGCCAAGGTGTGGGCTCGACTCGTTGATCAAAATGCGCAACGGCTGCAATTGGGTGCGTCATTGCTGGCGGCCGACTTTGGCTTTCGTGCCGCGGTATCTTCTGCAGATGAAGAAACAATCCAATCAGCGCTTGAAAACCACGGTGCTCGCATCGGTGCTACTGTCGCGGCACTCCTTGATACAAAATTTGAGCTGATTGCTACAGCCAAAAATAACGAAGGACAATTGTCTGCTAACTTGCTAACGGACGTGAGTAAGTCCATGGTGAACACGGGACAGCAGGGTCGGTTGGCTTTGGTGCAAGGCCGTTTGCATCAGTTCGTGATGGTGCCTGTACGTGCGCCGTTGGTCGTTGGGTGGGTGGTCATGGGGTTTACGGTCGACCAGTCTTTGGCCACCGATATGCGCGCACTGTCTGCTGCCCATGTATTGATTTTAGACACAGACAAGGTGCCTCCCAGTGTCATTTACACATCACTGGAGAGTCTGAAAAACGCTGATTTCGGGCATTTAGATACTTCGACAGGGCTCTCGGCAGGAGGCGACGACTTTGCCATGTTGGGTGTGTCAATCGATGGCAAGCCTCAGGGCGTACGCGCCGTACTGCTTAGATCAACCGCCGATGCTAATCACGTATTTCAGCAAATGAAGTGGGTGCTATTGATCATCGACGGTATGGGACTTTTGCTCTTTGCTCTGGGCAGTAGCCTGATGGCACAGCGAGTGTCTAAACCCTTGGGACTACTGGTTGAGGACACTGAACGCATGGGGCGCGGAGACTACAGCCGTGTGGTCGCTGACTTTGGACGTCAAGATGAGGTCGGCATTCTTGCGCGGTCTTTCGATCGGATGCGAATTAATATTCAGGCTGGGCAGGTTGAGATTCGACGTCTAGCGTATTGGGATCGCCTGACTGAGCTGCCCAATCGCGCCCAATTGCGCGAAGCGTTGCAGACTGCTTTGTTGGTTGAGCACAGCAAAAGCCATGGCGCTGTTGTGGTGTTGGACTTGGATCGCTTTAAACACGTCAACGACGTGATGGGCTATGCTTTTGGTGACCAGGTGCTGAAAGCCGTTGGTCGACGATTGAGCCAATTGGCCGCGGACGCAAGGTGTTTGTTGGCGCGAACAGGTGGTGGTGAATTCGCAGTACTGCTGAATGGGTGTGACGCTAGGGTTGCCCAAGCTTTTGCGCAAAAGGTTGCAAGTGCCTTCGAAGGCCCAGTGTCGTTAGATGGACATACCG
>JBJOLD010000317.1:0-3186 GCA_046045765.1 Pseudomonadota bacterium
CGCTCAACCGTTGTTTGGCTGGCAGGCGTGAGTTCAGTCAAGGGTAAACGCATTGCGCCCTGGCACAAGCCCATGCGTGCCACCGCCCATTTCACGGGAATAGGGTTGGATTCGACAAACAGGGTTTTGTGCAAAGGCAATAGTTGAAATTGAATTTCCATTGCACGCTTTACATCTCCCGCAATCGCGGCCATGCACAATTCGTGCATCAGGCGGGGGGCAACGTTGGCGGTGACGCTGACGTTACCGTGTCCACCACACAGCATCAGGGCCACCGCAGTGGGGTCATCGCCGGAATAAATGGCAAAGCCTTCAGGGGCTTCTTTGATAAGCCATTGTGCGCGTTCAATGTTTCCTGTAGCTTCTTTGATGCCCACGATGCCTGGAATCTGCGCCAAACGCATTACGGTGTCGTGCTGCATATCTGCAACAGACCGACCAGGTACGTTGTACAGCACCACAGGCAGGTCTACGGCCTCGGCAATCGCTTTGAAATGGAGGTACTGGCCTTCTTGGGTGGGCTTGTTGTAATAGGGCACCACCTGCAGTTGGCAGTGTGCGCCTACTTTTTTAGCAAATTGCGCCAGTTCGATGGCCTCCTTGGTCGAATTGGCACCGCAGCCTGCCATGATGGGCGCGCGGCCAGCGGCCTGCTCGACGGACACGCGGATGATTTCGCAGTGTTCTTCCACGTTGACGGTGGGAGATTCGCCTGTTGTTCCTACTACACCAATGCAATCGGTGCCCTCGGCTATATGCCAGTCGATCAACTTGCGCAAGGCGGGGTAGTCCACAGAACCGTCTGCATGCATCGGGGTAATGAGGGCAACAATGCTGCCCCGGATCTGACCTTGTGAAGAGTTCATGTCTGGCTCAAATTAAGCGGTGAAGGGTAATCGCACATTTTACCTAGAGTGGGTAACGCACGGGAGAGTCGATTGTCTGGAGGCAGGGACCTGCTTGAATGGCAGCAATGCGCTGCACAAAACGGGGTGGATTGTCGACATAGCCACACTCATAACCCACTATGTGGAGACCCTTGCAGACCTCCAGCAATTCGCCTGAACGCAGCAAAAAATCGGGGCGTGAGGGTCGTCCAACCGTCTCATTGTCAACGGTAAAAGTTTCGTAAAGCAGCACCCCACCTGGCGCCACACTGGCCAACAGGGTGGGAAACAGCGCGCGCCACAAGTAATTGGTAACCACTACTGCCTGAAATTGCACCGGATTGCCGTTAAATATCAATGGCCAAGGTCCGTTTTCAATATCTGCCTGGACCAATGCCACCGTATCGGCTAGATCCTGTGCAGCATTGGTGTCACGGTCTACGCCGGTAACGGCATAGCCAAGCTCGGAGAAGTACGCGGCGTGGCGTCCCGCGCCACAAGCCACATCCAGCACACTGCCGCCTGCTGGGAGCAAGTGTGCCCAGCGGGATACCCAAGAGGAAGGGGTGCCGCGTGTGTCGTGGGTTGGTGTGGCACTCATCGTGGTTTGACCTCATCTTTCAGCGCGGCAAGTGCCATCTCTTCTACCTTGGCGGGCCACAACAACTTCAGTAAACGACCCAGCTTACCTTGTGCCGTCATGACCACTTCGCGCTCGCGACGTTTCATTCCTTGCAGGATCAGCGCTGCGCATTCTTGCACGGTCATGGCTTTGTCTTCTTTTAGGCCGCTCTTGCCCGCTGGCTGGCCAGCAGCGTTGAGTCCGCGGCTGCGGATATTCGTCAGCACCACGCCCGGATAGGCGGTGGTGACGCTCACGCCCGCGCCTTTGAGCTCAGCACGAAGTGCTTCAAAAAATCCCGTCATGGCGAATTTGGAGGCACTGTATGCCGTGCGTCCCGGCACTCCGATTAGGCCTGCCAAGGAAGATACGGCAACAATATGTCCCTTGCTGGCTTTGAGATGTGGCAAGGCGGCGTGGGTGCACCACACACTGCCCCACAAATTAATGCGCATCAGTTGCTCGTACCAGCCCAAGTCTTCCGCTTTGACCTCTGCAAACAAAGCCTGTGCAGAAATGCCCGCGTTGTTGATCAATGCATCTATCCGGCCAAAACGCGAGGCTGCTGCATCCACCAATGCGCGGCACTGGGATTGAACCGACACATCCGTAGGTACCACCAGCGTTTGGGCTCCCAGTGCACTGCACTGCGCGGCCACTTTTTCCAGTGCCTCAGTATTTCGTGCGGCCAGCACCAGTGCCACAGCGCTCCCGTGCGTTTGTGCCAGTTGGCGCGCCATCTCAGCACCGATGCCATCGGAAGCGCCTGTAATCACCATTGTTTGCATTTTGTTCTGCATCAGAAACAGCCCCACACTTGATTGACCATTTGAACCATGAAGTCAGGCCGTGCGTACAGCATGAATACGCCTGCCAACGCCGCTGTGGCAACGGTACCTAAGAGCCATCGGCGAGCTTTTGTCATCCGCTAGTTCCTTTTTAATGCGCTGCCACCGCACTGCTGCGCTCAATTGCAGCTTCTTTGACCGGCAAATTGATCAGTGCTGCAAAAATGCCAAGTGCAATAGCGATGTACCACACCACGTCGTAGCTGCCTGTGCGGTCGTACAGGAATCCGCCCAGCCACACACCCATAAACGAGCCGATCTGGTGGCTGAAGAATACAAATCCGCTGAGCATGGACAAGTGCGCCACCCCAAAGATCTGCGCCACCGTCGCGTTGGTGGGGGGCACGGTGGACAGCCACAGCATGCCCATCACGCTGGCAAACACGTAGACACTGGCTGGCGACAGGGGGGCCAATAAAAAGAGACTGATGGCGACGGCCCGGGCCATATAAATGAACGACAAAATATTTTTCTTGGGCATGCGCTGCCCCAATACCCCAGCAGCATAAGTGCCAAACACGTTGAATAAACCAATCAGTGCCAGTGCATAGCTGGCCACTTGGGGCGACAACCCCTTGTCTTTCAAGTAACTGGGCATGTGCACGCCAATGAACACCACCTGAAAGCCACAGACAAAATAGCCCGCCATCAGCAGACTAAAACTCGGGTACTTGAACGCCTCAAGCAACGCCTGCCAGATGGTTTGCTCGCGGTGAGTTCCACCGCTGCCCACAAACCCCGGTTCGCGCAGACCCCAGGCCAGCGGAATCATCAGCATCGCGGCCACGCCCAGTGCCACCAGCGCCTGCTGCCAGCCCAGGCTACTGAT
>JBJOLD010000121.1:0-2905 GCA_046045765.1 Pseudomonadota bacterium
ACACGCTGAACAAGCGGGTGGCGGTGGGGTTGCCATCGTCGTCCGCTTGCGCGCCTTCAATTTGTGCGCCAACGTAAATGTCGGCGGGCATGGCGTCGCGCGGCTCCACGCGCATCAGCTCAGCGTCGTATTCGCCAAACGCATCGGCGGGCTCCATTTGCACAGTGACCGAATCGCCCTCGCTGCAGCCGTCTAAAGCCGCTTCCAGCTTAGGGAACAAATCGGCATGACCGCCATGCAAGTACACCAGTTGCTCATTGCCTTCGTCGACCAGATTCCCCTCGTCGTCGTGCACGGTGTAGTCCAGGGAAACGACGGTGTCTTTTGAAACTTTCATGGGCGTAAGAAAATGGAGTTTGAAGAATATGCAGCCAAGCAAGTTTACATGCCAATAATGCCCCTACCGCTCGTAAAATATACGCAATAAGCTACCAAATTTATAGCAAATGACAGACTCAAAACCACCATCCACCTTTCGCCGCGCAGCCCCTCCACCACCACCTTCACCGGCCGCCAAGCCCACTGGCCGCCCTATTCCAGCAGGACAAAAAAACACTGCAGCGACAGGTGCAAACGGTACTGTGCGGTTGAACAAGCGCATGGCTGAGCTGGGCATGGCGTCGCGCCGGGAGGCCGATGAATGGATTGGCAAGGGCTGGGTCAAGGTCAATGGCGTGGTGGCAGAGATGGGCATGCAGGTGCTACCCAATGTGCGCATCGAGATTGACAAAAAAGCCCAGGGCGAGCAAGCCAACCAGGTCACCATTTTGATCAACAAGCCACTGGGTTTGGTCAGCGGCCAAGCAGAAGACGGGCACGAGCCCGCCATCACCCTGGTGCAGCCGCAAAACCGCTGGAATGAATGCAACGCGCGCTTCTTCTTCCACGGCAGCCAGCTTAAAAGCTTGGTTCCCGCCGGGCGGCTGGACATTGACTCCACCGGCCTCCTGGTGCTGACCCAAGACGGGCGCGTTGCGCGCCAGTTGATTGGCGAAGACTCGGTCATGGAAAAAGAATACTTGGTGCGCGTAGCCTACACCGGCGTGGTGAACGCCAGCGCCGCCAACTCGGCCGCAGCAACCTACCCTGGCCTGGCCTCCGGTAGAGCGGGCCAACCCCAGCAACTCATCCGCTTGGACGATGACGACCCCATCACCAGCGACGTGCAAAGCGTATTCCCGGCCGCAAAACTGCAAATGCTGCGCCACGGCCTGCGCCTGGACGATCAGGCGCTCAAGCCGGCCAAAGTGGAGTGGCAAAACCCCGAGCAACTTCGCTTTGTGCTCACTGAAGGCAAAAAACGCCAAATTCGCCGCATGTGCGAGCTGGTGGGCCTAAAGGTGGTGGGGCTCAAGCGCGTGCGCGTGGGCCGCGTGATGCTGGGAAACTTGCCCGTAGGCCAATGGCGCTACCTGCAGCCGCATGAAAAGTTCTAACCCTGCCACCACTCTTGAAATTTGCTCGGGTCGCCCATAATTATGGGTTCACTGTTTTGCACGCAACGCTGCGTTACAGGCAATTTCCTTTTTACTTTGAAGTTAGATACCAAATACTCTTATGACCAAGCAAACCATGAATTTCCAGGCCGAAGTAGCCCAACTTTTGCATCTGGTAACCCATTCGCTCTACTCCAACAAAGAGATTTTTCTGCGTGAACTGATCTCTAACGCGTCGGACGCCTGCGACAAATTGCGCTATGAGGCCATCAACAACAGCGGCCTGTACGAGACAGACCCTGAGCTGAAAGTGCGCGTTACCTTTGACAAAGACGCCAAAACGCTCACCATCACCGACAACGGCATTGGCCTGAGCCAGCAAGAAGCCATTGACAACCTGGGCACGATCGCCAAGAGCGGTACCAAGGACTTTGTCAGCAAGCTCAGCGGCGACCAAAAGGCTGACTCCCAATTGATTGGCCAGTTTGGCGTGGGCTTTTACTCTGGCTTTATCGTGGCCGACAAGATTACGGTGGAATCCCGCCGCGCCGGCCTGCCGGCCAGCGAAGCCGTGCGCTGGATCAGCGACGGCGGTGCCAGCGGTGGTGGCGCATTTGAAGTGGAAACCATCACCCGTGAAGCACGTGGCACCAGCGTGATCTTGCACCTGCGCGACGACGCACAAGACTACGCCCAAGCCTGGAAGGTTAAGGGCATCATCAACAAGTATTCTGACCACATCAGCCTGCCCATTCAGATGGAAAAGGAAGAGTGGAAAGACGGCGAGCTGATTAACCCATCGGACGAAAACGGTGGCCGTCAACCCGGTGGAATGGTCAAGACCGGCGAATGGGAAACCGTCAACAAAGCTAACGCCATCTGGGCGCGGGCCAAGAAAGACATCACCCAAGAGCAGTACGACGACTTCTACAAGCAAGTCAGCCACGACTTTGAAGCGCCGCTGGCCCACACCCACAACCGCGTGGAAGGCAGCACCGAATACACACAGCTGCTGTACATCCCCGGTAAAGCGCCCATGGATTTGTACAACCGCGAAAAGTCGGCCGGCGTGAAGCTGTACGTCAAGCGCGTGTTCATCATGGACGACGCTGAGGCCCTGCTGCCCACTTATCTGCGCTTTGTGAAGGGCGTGGTGGACTCCGCCGACTTGCCCCTGAACGTGAGCCGTGAATTGCTGCAGGAAAGCCGCGATGTCAAAGCTATTCGCGAAGGCTGTACCAAACGGGTGTTGGGCATGCTGGAAGATTTGGCTAAGCATGACAAATTGCCTGAAGCCGGCGCGGATGGCGTGACCGATGTGATGTCTGCAGAAGACAAGGCCGAAGCTGAAGCGGCTGCAGGCAAATACACCAAGTTCTACGCAGAATTTGGCGCAGTGCTCAAAGAAGGCCTGGGCGAAGACTTTGGCAACAAAGACCGTTTGGCCAAGCTGCTGCGCTTTGCATCCA
>JBJOLD010000129.1:0-6643 GCA_046045765.1 Pseudomonadota bacterium
GAATCAGGCGCAGGCTGGCTGCATGCTCGATGGATTGGTGGGTTGGGCCGTCTTCGCCCAAACCAATCGAGTCATGGGTGAACACATGAATCACACGAATCTTCATCAGCGCGGCCATGCGGATGGCGTTGCGGCTGTAGTCGCTGAAAGTCAGGAAGGTGCCGCCGTAAGGGATGAAGCCGCCATGCAGCGCCACGCCGTTCATGATGGCAGCCATACCGAACTCGCGCACGCCGTAGTTGATGTGGCGGCCGCCCTGGCCAGCCTCGTTTTTCACCACAGCACCGGTCATGGCGTCAAAGCGCAGGTTGGGCGTACTCTTGGTGTTGGTCAGGTTGGAGCCCGTCAAATCAGCAGAGCCACCCAGCAGCTCAGGCAATGCGGCGGTAAACGACTCCAGCGCCAACTGGCTAGCCTTGCGGCTGGCCACCGTCTCGCCTTTGGTGTGGGCACCAATGACGGTGTCTACAGCGGTTTGCACAAAATTCTTGGGCAGGTCGCCCTTCATGCGGCGTAGCAGCTCTTTGGCCAGCGCAGGATGGGCGGCTTTGTAGGCTGCGAACTTGGTGTTCCAGTCAGCCTCAAGCGCCTTGCCTTTGGCTTTGGCATCCCAGTCGCCGTACACCTCTTTGGGGATCACAAAGGGTGGGTAGTTCCAGCCGATAGATTCACGGGTGAGTTTGATTTCTTCCGCACCCAATGGCTCGCCGTGGGCCTTGGAGGTGTTGGCGCGGTTGGGGCTGCCTTTGCCAATGTGGGTTTTGCAAATAATCAACGTGGGTTGGGCAGTTTGGGCCTTGGCCTGTGCAATAGCTTGGGACACAGCGGCGGCATCGTGGCCGTCGATGGGGCCAATCACGTTCCAGCCGTAAGACACAAAACGCATGGCAGTGTTGTCGGCAAACCAGGGGGCCACTTGGCCGTCGATAGAGATGCCGTTGTCGTCGTACAGCGCAACCAGTTTGTTGAGCTTCCAGGCACCTGCCAGCGATGCGGCTTCGTGGCTGATGCCTTCCATCAGGCAGCCGTCGCCCATAAAAGTGTAGGTGTGGTGGTCCACCACGGTGTGGCCTTCACGGTTGAACTCACTGGCCAACAGTTTTTCAGCCAAGGCAAAGCCCACCGCATTGGTGATGCCTTGACCCAAGGGGCCGGTAGTGGTTTCCACACCGGGGGTAATGCCAAACTCGGGGTGGCCTGCGGTTTTGCTGTGCAGCTGGCGGAAGTTCTTCAACTCGGCCATGGGCAGCTTGTAGCCGGTGAGGTGCAACAAGGCGTAGATCAGCATGGAGCCGTGACCGTTGCTCAACACAAAGCGGTCGCGGTTGAGCCAATTGGGATTGATTGGGTTGTGGCTCAGGTGCTCACCCCACAAGGCCACAGCCATGTCTGCCATGCCCATAGGGGCACCGGGGTGACCGGAGTTGGCTTGTTGCACTGCGTCCATTGCCAGTGCGCGGATGGCGCTGGCCATTTGTTGGGTGTTCTGGGGGCTGGTGGCCATGGGGGAGCGACTCCGGAGTTGGGGAAACCCAGCATTTTACCGAGGCTATGGGGTACACCCAGCTGACAAGACTTTAGGTAGCCAGCAGCTCTGCAATCAAGCGACGCAGCCACTGCGCGCCGGGGTCATTGTGATAGCGCTCATGCCAGTGTTGCTTGACCTCGTAACCTGGCAACTGAAACGGCACCGCAAACGTACGCAGTGCGCCCCGACCCTTAAGCACTTCGCCCAGCCGCTCGGGGATGGTGATGACCAGATCGGTGTGCTCTACCACCAGCGCAGCGCCAATGAAATTGGGGATTTTGAGAGTGATGCGCCGGTTAATGCCCAAGCGGGCAAGCTCCTGGTCAATCAACAGTGGCGCAGAACCCGATGAACTGATGACAGCGTGGTCTTCTGTAGCGAAGTCGTGCAAAGTCAGCTCGCTTTGTATACGCGGGTGGTGGGCGCTGACCATGCAAACAAAGGTTTGCTTGAATAACGTGTTTTGGTAAAAACCCGCCTCCATTTGTGGCATGAAACCCAAAGCCAAATCAGCATCACCACTTTCCAGCATATGGGCCATGTCGGCAGACAAGGGCAGCACATCAATGCGTGTACGCGGTGCCGTCAGGCGCAGCTTTTCCCACAGGCGCGGCAACAGCACCAGCTGGCTAATGTCGGTCATGCAAATGCGGAATGTACGGTCCGAGGTTAGCGGGTCAAACAAATCGCGATGGCCAGTCAAAGCGTCAAGAGCCTCCAACACATTACGCACCGGGCGCACCAGCCCCTGGCCCAAAGAGGTGGGTACCATGCCCTCAGAGGTGCGCACAAACAGCGGATCACCAAACTGGTGGCGCAGCTTGGCCAGCGCCACGCTCACAGCGGGCTGCCCCATGTCCAAGACCACTGCAGCCGCAGTCACGCTGCGTGACTTGTAAATCTCTTCAAAAACAGACAGCAGGCGAATATCCATAGCAACATTGTGGCACCACTATTCGAATTTCGAATGCGTTGTATTCGTCAGCCATGCTTTACAGCATGAAGGTCAAAACCTAGGATGCGCCACTGCATTTTGAGTTCGCCATTTTTCAACAACAAAAGGAGACAACACCATGTCGCATCAAAAATCTCGTCTTTGGCTCGCAGCCATCGGTGCCTGTACGCTGGGTCTTGCGTCCACGCTGGCCAGTGCGGCTGAACCGCTTAAGGTCGGCTTGGTGCTGCCCATGACCGGTCCGTTTGCCGCCTACGGCAAACAAATTGAGCACGGCGCACGGCTGTACCTGCAGCAAAGTGGCGGCGTGTTTTCAGGGCGCAAGGTTGAGCTGATCGTGCGTGACGACACCGGCGTGGCCCCTGAGCTGAGCAAGCGCGCTGCGCAGGAGCTGGTGGTGCGCGACAAGGTCGACGTGTTGGGCGGCTTTGGCCTGACGCCTGCTGCGTTTGCCGCAGCCCCCGTGGCCACAGAAGCCAAGACGCCCATGATTGTGATGAACGCGGCTGCGTCAGCCATCACCACCAAATCGGACTACATCCTGCGCGTATCACACACCTTGCCGCAGGTCACTGCGCCGATTGCCAGCTGGGCCGCCAAAAACAAAATCAAAAAAGTCTTTACGCTGGTGGCCGACTTCAGCCCGGGCCAGGATGCGGAGATGCAATTCAAGAAGACCTTCACTGCGGCCGGTGGCGAAATTGTGGGCGAGGTGCGCACCCCGCTGAAGAACCCCGACTTCTCACCCTTTTTGCAACGCATTCGGGATGCCAAGCCAGAAGCCGTGTTCTTGTTCGTGCCACCGGGTGAGCAAACGGTGGCGTTTATGAAGGGCTTTGAAGAGCGCGGCATGGCCAAAGCTGGCATTCGCATCATCGCCACCGGTGACCTGACAGACGAAGACGTAATTGACGGCGTGGGCGACAGCATGCTGGGCATCGTCAATTCGCTGCAGTATTCCGAAGCGCACGACTCCCCCGAGAACAAATCGTATGTGCAGGCCTACTACAAGGCCTACCCCAAAGACCGCCCCAACTACATGTCGGTCAGCGGATACGACGGCATGCAGCTGATTGCCAAAGTGCTGGAAAAAACCGGGGGCGACTCCAGTAGCGAGAAGTTCATGGCAGCCGCCAAAGGCATGGCCTGGGTGAGCCCACGCGGGCCCATCAGCATTGACCCACAAACCCGCGACATTGTGCAAACCATTTACCTACGCGAAGTGAAGAAGGTGGCTGGCAAGCTGCAAAACGTCGAGTTCGACCAAGTGCCTAACTTCAAAGACCCCGGCAAACAGTAACCCCAAGTTCACGCACCTTCCCGACCAGACCGCCAGGAAGGCGCGAGGGCCAAGTGCTGGGCTATGCTTGCTGCATGAGCTTTTTATTTACCCCTTTGACCCTGCCTTCACCGCGTGGTGGCCTCACGCTGCCCAACCGCATAGTGGTAGCCCCCATGTGCCAATATGCCGCGGTGGAAGGTGCCGCTACCGACTGGCACCTGATGCACTGGGCCAACTTGCTTAACGGCGGGGCTGGTCTGTTCACCATCGAAGCCACCGCCGTGCTGCCCGAGGGGCGCATCAGCCCCGGCTGCCTGGGCCTGTGGGACGACCGCACCGAGGCCGCGCTGGCAGATACCCTGCACCGTGCGCGCCAGCTGGCACCGGCCACAGCCGTGTGCATTCAACTGGCGCACGCAGGGCGCAAAGCCTCTAGCGCCCTGCCATGGCAGGGCGCGCAACTGCTCTCAGCAGCACAAGGCGGTTGGGAAACGTTTGGCCCTTCTGCGGTGCCACACTTACCCTCTGAAGTGCCACCTACCGCCATGACGGCGCACGACATGGCGCATGTCGTCAACGCCTTCGTAATGGCTGCGCAGCGCTCTAAGCGCCTGGGCATAGACGCCATTGAATTGCATGCTGCACATGGCTATTTGCTGCATGAGTTTTTGTCACCCTTGGCCAACCACCGCACCGACACCTATGGCGGCAGCTTTGAGAACCGCATCCGGTTTGTAGTGGAGGTATTCAGCGCCATGCGTGCGGCCTACCAAGGCGTGCTGGGCATACGTATTTCAGCCTGTGACTGGGTAGAAGGCGGCTGGGACGGCGCACAGAGCGCCGAACTGTCCGTGCGGTTAAAGGCCGTGGGCTGCGACTTTATTCATGTGTCCAGCGGCGGTGTGTCGCCCCTGCAAAAGATACCGGTAGCGGCGGGTTACCAAGTGGCACTGGCGCGCCAAGTGCGCGATGCCTGCGGCATGGCCACCACTGCCGTGGGGCTGATTACCGAGCCCGCGCAGGCCGAGGTCATTTTGCAGGCCGGCGATGCGGACCTGATTGCACTGGCCCGCGCCTTTTTGTACCAACCGCGCTGGGGCTGGCAAGCCGCCGCTGCGCTGGGTGGCACCGTGGCTGCACAGCCGGCCTACTGGCGCTGCCTGCCGCGCGAGGCACAAGCAGCGTTTGGCAAAGTGGCAATTGGCGTGCGTTAACACCGAGGCAACACCATGAAACTTTTGCGTTACGGCCCACGCGGCCAAGAAAAACCCGGCGTATTCGATGCCCAGGGCCGCGTGCGCGACCTCTCCGGCATCATCACCGATGTGGCAGGTGATGCACTGCTGCCAGCCAACCTAGAGCGGCTGCGCGCACTGGACATCGGCAGCCTGCCCATCGTGGCGGGCACACCGCAAAAAGACCTGCGCCTAGGTGCTTGCGTGGGCCATGTGGGCAAGTTCATTTGCATCGGGCTGAACTACTCGGACCATGCCGCCGAGAGTGGCATGCAAGTGCCGCTCGAGCCAGTGGTGTTCAACAAGTGGACCAGCGCCATCGTGGGGCCGGACGACGCGGTAGAAATTCCGCGCGGCTCGGTCAAGACCGATTGGGAAGTAGAGCTGGGTGTGGTCATCGGCAAGGGCGGGCGCTACATCGACGAGGCCGATGCGCTGTCGCATGTGGCAGGCTATTGCGTGGTGAACGATGTGTCCGAGCGCGAATACCAGTTGGAGCGCAGCGGCACCTGGGACAAGGGCAAGGGTTGCGACACCTTCGGCCCACTGGGTCCTTGGATGGTGACTGCCGACGAGGTGCCTGATCCGCAAGCACTGAAGATGTGGCTGGATGTGGACGGCCAACGGTTTCAAAGCGGTAGTACGGCCACCATGGTGTACGGCGTCAAGTTTTTGATCAGCTACCTGAGCCGCTTCATGAGCCTGCAGAGTGGCGACATCATCTCTACCGGCACGCCGCCCGGCGTAGGCATGGGGCAAAAGCCCCCGGTGTTTTTGCGTGCCGGGCAAACCATGCACCTGGGCATTGATGGCCTGGGCACCCAAACACAAACCGTTATCCAAGCTTGATGGCCGTACTACCGCCGCACACTTCCATCCCCGCCATGCTGCTGGCTGCTGGGCGCGGCGAGCGCATGCGCCCGCTGACCGACACCTGCCCAAAACCGCTGCTGACGGTGCAGGGCAAGCCGCTGATGCAGTGGCCCATGGAGGGGCTGGCGCAAGGGGGCTTTGATCGGGTGGTGGTCAACACCGCCTGGCTGGGGCAGGCGATAGAAGACCATTTTTTAAGCCATTTCGGCCTGCAGCCCCCGTCGGATATGCGTGAACAGCTATTAAATCAGGAGCATTCCGCAACGGGTCTCACGATTCAATACTCCCGCGAAGGGCAGGATTTTGGCGCTGCGCTGGAAACCGCAGGCGGCATCGCGCGTGCGTTGCCACTGCTGGGCGATGTGTTTTGGGTGCTGGCCGGTGACGTGTTTGCGCCCGACTTTGTGTTCAGCCAGGACGCGGTGAACCGCTTTGTGGCCAGTGATCAACTGGCCCACCTGTGGCTGGTGCCCAACCCCGAGCACAACCCGCGCGGTGACTTTGGTTTGGGGCCTGCACCCCATGACGCGCACAAGGTCGCATTGGCCCTGAATCTACCCAAAGACGGCACCCAGCCGCTCTACACCTACAGCACCATTGGCCTGTACCGGGCTTCCCTGTTCCGCGCGCCGTGGTGCGATATTCCCGCAGGCAACCCCGGTGGTGTCAAGGCCGCTCTGGCTCCGCTGCTGCGCGCAGCCATGGACCAAGGTAAAGTCAGCGCAGAGCTCTACACGGGGCGCTGGACCGACGTGGGCACGCCCGAGCGG
>JBJOLD010000130.1:0-5060 GCA_046045765.1 Pseudomonadota bacterium
CGCCCAACGCCTAGCCGACTGGTGACTAATTTAGTTTCGTCATCCAACAAACTCACTGTGGGCGCTGCGGACTGGCTTTGTTCGTCCAAGAGGCTAACGGTGATGGAGTAGCCCTTAACCGGGTAGATATTGACTCGATCCCCCAACTGCGCTGCAAATCCGCGGCTCTCCACACCCGCGCACACTACCAATGCATCGAAATGGTGGGTAACTTGGCCGTTTCCATCAACTACTGTCACTTCAGCTTTCGAGCCGTCACTGCGCAGGGCTTGCACGTCTTGCTCGTACAGGCAGCGCACGCCTAACCGCTCGGCCGCTTTGGCTATGCCGGTCGTGAATTTGTGAATATCACCAGTGGAGTCGCTCTCGGTGAAGTAGCCGCCGTAGTAGTTGCCCGCCAATGTGGGCTCAATCGCCTTCATTTCACTCGGAGTCACTGCGCGGCGCGGCAAACCGCCTTGGGCCAATAGCGTGCTCACCTTGCCCGCGTGATCAAAGCCTTTTTTGTCACGGTAGATGTGAAGAATGCCTTCTTTTTTAAGGTCGAAATCCACCCCTTCGGCTTGTGCCCATGCAAACAGGTGCTCACGCGCTGCAATCGCCAGACGAGTGGTGTCTATGGTGTTGCGCTCGTAGTGCGGAATGTTGCCAATAAACTCGGCAAACCAGCTCAGCTTGTGCCAGCTGGGCTTGGGGTTGACCAACAGAGGTGCGTCGCTTCTGAGCATCCACTTCATTCCTTTTAGGATGGTGGACCAGTGGTTCCACACCTCGGCATTGGAGGCGGATAACTGACCGCCATTGGCAAACGATGTTTCCATCGCCGCGTAGCGGTTTTTCTCAAACAGGGTGACGGCAAAGCCGCGCTTGGCCAGGGCGTAAGCGGTGGTGACGCCGGTGATGCCGCCGCCTATGACAGCGATGGATGTTGCGATTGATTTCATGGTTCAGGTTTACAAACAAGTCAAGGGTGTCACTGGGACGAAAAAGCACACCCACGCACCATGCGCGGCATGCACCCCCTCTGTTTGAAACCTGAGAGATTCATGGCCCACTGTGTGTGAGGCCACTTGCTCCTGCGGTGTGCCGGGTGACTAAGCCCGGCAGCTCTTCAGAGATACTAACGATTCAAACCGGTCCTTTTTGCCTGAGAGTTTCCGGGGTGGTTGCTCCTTCGGCGCAAAGTGCGCTTTTTGGCGACTTTGTCTCTCCCGACTTGAATTTCAAAAACTACGACTATGCCAGAAAACGCTCCGTCAATGCCACCCAGTAGGCGGCTCCCACAGGAATGTTGCGGTCTTCAAAGTCATAGTTGGGGTTGTGTACCATGCATGCGCCGTGCCCGCCGTTGGCAGCATCGCCATTACCGATGAACAGATAGCTACCAGGCACTGCGTCGAGCATGTACGCGAAGTCTTCACTGGCGGTAAGTGGCTCGGTTTGCCACACCACGTTGTCAGCGCCCACCAGCGCCACTGCCACTTCGCGGGCCAGCGCAGTCTCTTGCGGGGTGTTGACCAAGACCGGATAGCCAGGCAAAAACTCTACTTGCGCTGTCACACCATAACTTTGCGCCTGCAACTCGACGACTTCAACAATACGCTTACGCAGCAGATCGCGGACACCACGGTCCAACGCACGCACGCTGAGCTTGAGCGTAGCGTTCTGGGGAATGACATTGTTGGCCAACCCCGACTGAAAAGAGCCCACGGTGATCACAGCCATTTGCAGCGGCGGAACATTGCGCGAAACGATGGTTTGCAGCGCCATCACAATGGCCGACCCCGCCACCAACGGGTCAGCGCTCAGGTGCGGCATGGCCCCATGGCCGCCTTTGCCCTCTATGTGCACCAAAATATTTTCGCTGGACGCCATGGTTGCGCCTTCGCGCAACAGCAACTGGCCCGGACGGAAGCCTGGCATGTTGTGCATGGCAAAGATGGCATCGCACGGGAATTGCTTAAACAGCCCGTCTTCCATCATCTTGCGTGCGCCACCCAGGCTCTCTTCTGCGGGCTGAAAAATGAGATTCAACGTGCCGTCAAAAGTACCGTGGTTTGCCAAATGCTCTGCAGCGGCCAGCAACATAGCTGTGTGCCCATCGTGGCCGCAGGCGTGCATCAGACCCACATGGCAACTGGCGTGGGGCAGACCGGTGGTTTCCTGAATGGGCAGCGCGTCCATGTCGGCCCGCAAGCCCAGCTTGCGGTTGCTGCTGCCGCGCTTGAGTTGCCCCACCACACCCGTGCCGCCCAAACCGCGTGTTACAGCGTACCCCCAGTGCTGCAAACGCTCGGCAACCAGGTCGCTGGTACGGAACTCCTGAAAGCCCATCTCAGGGTGCTGATGAATATCACGGCGCAGCGCTGTAAAAACACTGGCGCTGGCTTGTAGGGCTGACAAAGTTGCCGACATAGGCTTACTGGGGTTCGAGCTTGATAGACTTGGCAATCGCAGCGCCTTTGGCAACTTCTTTTTTGTAGAAGCCGTCCAGTTGGGCCAGGCTCATGGGCTCGGCTACTGTGCTACCGGCGGTCTCAATAATTTTGCGAATGTCTGGATTACTCAATGCGGTGTAAGCAGCCTTGTGAAGCGCAGCCACTTGTGCATCGGGCGTTTTGGCACTGGCTTCAATACCGATCCAAATGCTGAATTGGTAGTCTTCAAAGCCTTTGGTAGCACTAGCCACAGGCAACTTGGGCAATCGTGCAAGAGGTTGGCTGGAGGCCAAGGCCAGCGCTTTGATCTGGCCACCTTCAATGGCACCGATGACGGGGCCGACCAAGGGAACCACCGCAAAATCAATCACCCCTCCCATCAAATCCTTAAGGTAAGGTGCCATGCCGCTGTAGGGCGCATGCAGGCCATGGGCCCCTGCCGTTTGCAGGGCTTTTTCAGCCATCAGGTGGTACAAGGAGCCGATGCCTGTAGAGCCAAAGCTCAGTGGTTTGTCCGACTTTTTGGCCAGTGCAACAAACTCCTCCAGTGTGTTAACCGGTAAATCTTTGCGCACTGCAATAGCAATGGGGGTATACCCCACCAAAGCTGCCAAGCGCACATCCTCGGGCTTGTTTTTGGCTGCGGCAATGCCCAGCGGCGTGTAGATCAGCTCCAGCGGCGAACCCGCCAAAATGGTGTACCCATCCGGCTGGGCGTTGGCGACCCTGAGCACACCCAGTGCACCTCCCACGCCCGCCACGTTTTCAACAATTACCGGCTGGCCAAACACTTCGGCCATGCCTTTGCCCACAGCGCGACCCAGCACATCCGAGCCTCCGCCCGCTGGGAATGCCACGATCATGCTGACGGGTTTAGAGGGATAGGTTTGCGCTGCAACCGATCCGGCCAAGGCCAAGCCCGCCAATAGAGAGGCTGCGGTGCGAAATGCTTTACGTGAATGAATCAACATGGAAGACTCCTGACTGTGATCGGTTAACGGGGTTGAAAAATCAAATCAATGCAGATAGTAGGATTGGTGGTTCAATGTGTCCAATGAATTATTTATCTAGTTATCATTCATAAAATGCATTATTTAAATTTTTTAAACAGATACCACTTCGCGTAGCGAATCATGAATATCAAGCATTTAGAACACCTGCTGGCCCTGGCCGACACAGGCTCGTTCAGCCGGGCGGCAGAAAAGTTGTTCATGACGCAGTCGGCGTTGAGCCGCAGCATTCAGAGCCTGGAAGACGACTTGGGCGGCAAGGTGCTGGACCGCATTGGCAAGCGCAACGAGCTGACGCCTTTGGGCCTGGATGTGGTGGCACGGGCGCGCCACATCGTGCGCGATACCGCCGAGCTGCGTCACAGTGCCCAGTTGCTTCAAGAAGGTGGCAAGAGTTCCATCAGCGTGGGATTGGGCTCAGGGCCAGGCGCCTTATTGACGATACCGTTGATGTGCGCGGCAGCCCAGCGCTATCCTGCTATGCGCGTCGCCATTACGCGGGGGCCCACGGAGTTGCAAGTGCAGCAACTGCGCAGCCGCCAACTCGATGCTATGGTGGTGGACATGCGCCGTGTTGCGCCCGCTATTGACTTGAATATTGAGTCACTGAGCGAAATTCGCACCGGCTTTATCGCCAACGCAAACCACCCTCTGGCTGCCAAACAGGCTGTCACGTTTGAAGACATCACTAAATATCCAGTAGCGTCCATTCCGTTATCAGATGAGGTGGTGCGTCTCCTGGTGGACCAATACGGCGTGCTGGCCAACCCGTCGGCCATGGTTACGCTGGCCTGTGAAGACGTGGCGGGTTTGCTGGCAACCGTGGCGCAAACCCAGGCCATTTTTTTGGGCATCGTGGCGGCGGCCAAATCGGGCCTGCAAGAAGGCGCGTTGGTGGAGTTATCCATCAAGCCCAAGCTCAATGTTGGTGCCCGCTTTGCCTATGTCACGCTGGCCGGCAGGACCGAAGCCCCGGTGATGGCGTGGTTTCGCCAATTCGTGCAGGAGCACTTGGTGGATTGAGTGCTGCGCCCAGACTCGCTGGGCCACAATCTGTCCAATAATCGTTCATTCCAATCAACGTGCCCATGACTACACCTCCGCACATCGAAACCCTTACATTTGCCCAAGCCAGCCAACGGCTTGAAGTGTTTCTGGCACGCAGCACCAGAACCTTATTGGGCATCATCGGCCCCCCAGGTGCCGGCAAGTCAACACTGGCACTCCAACTGAATGCGCTCCACCCAGAACAGTCGCAAATTGTTCCCATGGATGGCTACCACCTGGCAAATATAGAACTGGAGCGGCTGGGCCGCGCGAACAAAAAAGGCGCACCCGACACCTTTGACAGCTACGGCTACGTAGCCTTGCTAAAGCGACTGCGCGGCCAAATGCCAGAAGAAACCGTTTACGCCCCCGAATTTCGCCGGGAAATTGAAGAACCCATTGCAGGCGCCATCCCTATCTTCGCCAAGGCCAAACTATTGATTGCAGAGGGCAACTATCTGGCCCTAGACCAAGGCGGCTGGAGCCATGTGGCCGAACTGCTGGATGAAATTTGGTACGTGGAGGTGGACGCCAGCCTGCGGCTGGAACGGCTGATTGCACGCCA
>JBJOLD010000233.1:0-12579 GCA_046045765.1 Pseudomonadota bacterium
GATATTGCCCGTGGCAAACGCCTGGGAACACTGGAACCCACCGGCGCACTGGAAATTGCGCAACTGATGACGGATGTGAACGCCATGGCCATGGAGCTGGACCGCCTTGAAAAAGCCCGCCGCAGCTGGATAGCCCAGATATCACACGAACTCCGCACACCACTCTCCGTATTGCGCGGCGAGATGGAGGCCATTGAAGACGGTGCGCGCCAGCCCACACGCGCCGTGATGGCAAGCCTGCGCGACGAGGTGCTGCAACTCACCCGCTTGGTGGACGATTTGCACACACTGTCGGTGGCCGACATGGAGGGCCTGCGCTGTGTGATGGTGGAGGGCGATGCCCATGCCTGCCTATTGCGCGTAGGCCAACGTTTTTCCTCGCAGGCGCAGCAACTTGGGCTGACTCTGGCACTGCCTGCACAGGATGGCCCAGCAATTCCAGTGCGCTGGGACTTTGGCCGCATAGAGCAGTTGCTGACTAACCTGCTGACCAACAGCCTGCGCTATACCGACACACCGGGGCACATCAGCGTGGAATGGCGTCACGATGGCCGCCTGCTCACCTTGACGGTGGACGACTCCGCCCCGGGCGTGAGTACCGCCGATATGCAAGCGCTGTTTGAGCCCTTATTTCGGGCCGACCGAGCACGACAAAGGATAGTTTCTGATGGGGCGGCAACCTTGGGCTACGGCAGCGGGCTGGGCCTGTCTATCGTGCGGTCTATTGTCCTGGCGCACCGTGGCACGGTGGGTGCTAGCGCATCACCCCACGGTGGTTTGTGCTTGTGTGTGCGCTTGCCGCTGCAGGCAGATAACGCTTTGGCATGAGTCAGTTTGCAGACATTTTGGTGGTGGAGGACGACGCCAAGATTGCCGACATGCTGACAAACTACCTGCATATGTACGGCTACACCACCGCGGTTTGCGGCAATGGCATAGAAGCGGTTGCTATGGTGCGCAACACCCCTCCCGCACTGGTGTTGCTGGACCTCATGCTGCCCGGCCAAGACGGCCTGGCTGTGTGCCAGCAGGTGCGCGCATTTTCAGCCGTACCCATCATAATGCTGACTGCACGGGTAGACGAAATAGACAGGTTGCTGGGCCTGGACACCGGAGCAGATGACTACGTATGCAAACCTTTTAGCCCTCGGGAGGTAGTGGCCAGAGTCAAGGCCCTGCTACGCCGTGCGCATGGCGTGCTGGCCAGTGCCACAGCCCCCCAACAGCAGGCACGACTTCTGGAAAACCGCATCGCAAGCCAAGTCGTGGCATGGCAAGGTAAGGCGCTACCGCTCACGCCGGTGGAATATCGGCTACTGGTCGCGCTGATGGTGCGCCCCGAGCAGGTGTTTTCTCGCGCCCAATTACTTGACCATGTGCACAACGACCTGCGCGATGTGAGTGACCGCGCTGTTGACAGCCACATCAAAAATATTCGCCGCAAACTGGAGGCCGCAGGCGCGCTGCACTGCACCATCACATCGGTGTATGGCGCGGGCTACCGGTTTGAGTTGCTGACTGGATGACCCCCCACAAGACATGCGCTCCAGTGCAACAATTCGGACACAGTTTGCGTCAAACTCCATGTCTAATCAATTCCAGTAAATTTTTACCTCACACATGGAGCAAGGCATGGAACTACTTAACCAGATACAAGGCGATGACGTACTGGTCATCCGAATGCAAGAAGATAATCTTGATGCAAGCAACGTACGCGCGTTTAGAGAAGGCATGCAAGCCCTCATCAAAGATAAGACCAAAGTAGTGTTGGATATGTCTAGTTTGAAGTTTGTCGATAGCTCAGGCCTTGGCGCATTAATTTCCTGCTTGCGCGATACAAACGGCCGCAAAGGTGATTTCCGCCTGAGCAATATGTCACGCCCTGTGCTGGCCTTATTCGAGTTGATGCGCATGCACCGAGTTTTTGGTATTCACGAGACGGCCGAAGGTGCTGTAGCGTCGTTCAGCTAAATATCAGTGCGCTCTAAGCGGTAGCCATAGCCATACACTGGCACCATTTTCCAACCCATTGTGCCGTCGAGTTTGAGCTTCTTTCGGATACGACTCACATGTGTGTCTACAGTGCGTGAATCCACCTCACTACTTATGCCCCAAATCCTGTCAAGAAGGTGATCACGTGACATCAACTTACCGGGGTTCTGGAACAAATAGACCGAGAGATCAAACTCCTTCTGAGTCAGAGTGACCGCCAGTCCGTTGAGCAACAAACTATGTTTCGGAACATCGACTTCATATGCACCCATGCGCATCACCGGTAAGCCGCCTGGCTTGGCACGGCGTGCTGCAGACTGAATGCGCGCATTGAGCTCAAGTTGTTTGGCCGGCTTGACAATAAAGTCATCGGCACCCGCTTGCAATGCTTCCACGACTGTTTGCTCATCATCGCGCGACGTCAGCACCACGACCGCGAAATGCCAACCTAGACCTTGGCGCACCCATCGCACAATCTCGCCACCACTTCCATCAGGCAACATCCAATCGAGCAACAAAGCATCAAAGCTCCCGCCCTTAAGGGCGCTTAGCATCTCCGCTACGGTACCAAAGACATCGACGCTGTGCTGTGCGCTGCGAAGCCATAATTTCATCAGCGCCTGCTGATCCGGATCATCTTCAAGTACGCCAATATGCATGTCGATCGACCTTCACTGATTAAGGTAACACACCGCAGTTCACATTTACATAACAGTTGTCTAGACCTAGCTGCGTATTCTCGGCTCATCGTTAAATGACACACCGAATCTATGAGCTACGACTTACCGCTATCTAAAATAGATTATCCCCGGGAAATTTTTTCTTACTTTGACTGGCACAGGCAGCAACGAATTCCGTTATTACTCATGTCCAAGTGCAATGACAAGCCTGTTTCTGCCATGGTGGTCGGTATAGACGGCGGCGACGGTGCGTTAGAGGTTGTTTGCGCTGGCATGGGTGAAGTTCATCATGGAGGTGAAGTCGCCTATGCTGCAATTGGGTCTACCTCTGGCGGTGCAAATTTTCTGGCGTCAGGACAGATGCGAGCTAAGCCCGGCACAACAGACAATTTCAACCTAAGTTTCCCCCAATGGATTGATGTTTCTCAGTCACGGGACAGCTTTCGCTGCTCCGCGCAAGAGCGACACTTTTTACACTTTAGTTCGGTCGACCCTCACCTTAATGACATTATTTGCCGCGTAGAAAACGTTAGTTTGGGCGGTTTAGCAGTTGAATGGGACGACCGCTGCGGCGACATGCCACTTTTAAATAACCTCACTGAGGCAGGTATTCTCCAATGGAGAGACAACAAAGTTCACTTAGGCAAGCTGAGAGTCGCCCACATTACGCCGCGCGCGCAAAATTACCTGATTGGACTGAATTTCGAGTACGTAGTACCCAAGGATTTTGGTGCCCTGGTACTGGACGCACAACGCGCCCATTACGTCGCCAGTTCTAACGACTCAACTAGATAACCAAGGAGACCAAATGACCAAAGGAATGATACTTGCCGCAGGACAAGGGACCCGTGTCCGCCCACTGACTCGCGATTTGCCAAAACCCATGGTGCCCCTCTTGGGTAAGCCCGTGATGGAATACCTCATCGAACACCTGGCACGCCACGGTATTCACGAGATCATGATCAATGTGGCGTATCACCATCAGCGCATTGAAGAGTACTTTGGAGACGGCAGTCGATGGGGGGTAGAGATTGGCTATTCATACGAAGGCATACGCGATCACGGAGACATTTTGCCCAAGCCCATGGGCTCAGCTGGCGGTATGCGAAAGATCCAAGACTTTAGTGGCTTTTTTGACGAAACCACGCTGGTATTGTGTGGCGATGCCCTGATTGATTTGGACATTACCGCCGCTATCAAAGAACACAAAGAAAAGGGTGCCATAGCCAGTGTTGTTGCTATGGAAGTACCCTTAGAAGAAGTTTCTTCTTACGGCATCGTCGTGGCTGATGCCCAGCAGCGGATTCTGTCATTTCAAGAAAAGCCGCAGCCGTGCGATGCCAAATCGCGACTGGCCAGCACCGGTATTTATATTTTCGAGCCAGAAGCGCTCTCTCTGGTTCCTCCGCGAAAGACATACGACATTGGTGCGGATCTATTTCCGCAGTTGGTGTCTCAGGAACTGCCGTTCTTCGTCCAAAACCGCCCTTTTAATTGGATCGACATCGGAAAAGTCAGTGACTACTGGTCGGTGTTGCAGCGCGTAATCAAAGGTGGAATTGCAGGCATGCGTATGCCAGGCAAAGAGGTTCGTCCTAGTGTCTGGGTTGGTTTAAATACGTCCATCCCTTGGGATCAAGTGAAAATTGAAGGGCCAGTTTATTTTGGCTCTAGTGTGAGGATCGAACCAGGCGCCACCATTATTGGTCCTGCCTGGATTGGTCACGGCAGCGTTGTGCGGTCGGGGGCCAAAGTCACCCGCAGTGTGATCTTTGAATACACCCGCATCCCAGCAGATACACACTTCAACGAAATGATCGTGTCACGCCAATACTGTGTCGACCGACACGGCGAAATTTTGTACAGCGGTGACGACACCACCCATTTGCGTTGGGGCGATGCCCGCGCTTGACGCCGACTCACTGCCAATCCCGAATATCTTTTCGCTATGCGAGTACAACCCTTGTCCAGTGCATTGGCTCCCAGTTGCTACCTCTCTTGCGTGAAACCAACCTCACTCGCGGCTCATCACTGGGAAAATGATGAAGGAAGTACCGGTTGGGTGATGTTTACGGTTGGGTAAACCCATGAGCCAAGCACCACGATTGCTACGCATTCACCATGCAGCCATTATTTGTAGCGACTACACCGCATCGCGGCACTTTTATAGTGAAGTATTAGGTCTACACATACTCGCTGAGAATTACCGCCCTGAGCGCGAGTCATGGAAACTAGATTTGCAATTGCCGGATGGTGGGCAAATTGAACTATTTTCTATGCCTCAAGCCCCAAAGCGCCCGTCCTATCCAGAGGCCTGCGGTCTGCGCCACTTAGCATTTACAGTATCAAATCTGCGGGCTTGGGTTGACTATCTCGCAGAGGCTGAAATCACCTTCGAGCCCGTACGTCTTGACGAGTACACAGGCAGATATTTTTTATTTTTTCAAGACCCGGATCAACTTCCTATCGAACTCTACGAAATACCGACATGAAACGAATACGCACGGTAAATGGCATCACGCAGCCCACTAGAGTCCAATTGGAACTGGCGAATTCGAGGGCTAGTGGACGCTTTAACCGATGAGAATTGTTTTTTATATGGGTATACATTTTTAAAAATAGCGCCACTAGCAACCTTAGTATTCATAGGCCACGATTTAAGACCTAGCAGTCCACGCATGAAACCGGCATGCGCTGCCACAGCTGAAAGTAGAGGCGGTAAGGTCGAATACGCTGGAATATTGCCCATTTCGGACAAAGCTTCCATGACCTACGGTCTCACCTGAAATTCTAAAAAAATACACTGCATCGATGGCATTTCACAGTTGTGACACATATGGCATCGTGTTGCTCAGTATTATTAAGATCCATGTCAAATTCGCGATCTATGACTCACCCCTGGGGTCAGTCAACACCATGCAAAATTTACGGCCACTTGCTAAGGTCGGTGGTCGCCGGTGACCTCTTCACACTGACCGAAAAGTGTTGTACTGATTTGTATCAACCCAATGGCGCCATCTTTTCCAATTCGAAAAAGCGAGCCCCCATATGAACGTCCTCGTTACTGGAGGTGCCGGCTATATCGGTAGTCACACCTGCCTCGAGTTGCTGAACGCCGGCTACAACGTCACCGTTCTGGACAACTACTGCAATAGCAATCCCGAATCACTAAACCGGGTAGAGCGCATCAGCGGAAAGGACATAACGCGGATAACGGCCGACATTCGCAATGGCGCTGCACTCACGCGCGCCCTGCGTGAGAGTGGTGCAGAGGCGGTAATCCACTTTGCCGGGCTCAAGGCGGTGGGCGAGTCGGTGCAGCAGCCACTGAGTTATTACGACAATAACGTGGTGGGCACCTTACGCTTACTCGAGGCTATGGACACATGCGGTGTCAAGACTCTGGTATTTAGTTCATCGGCCACGGTGTATGGCGACCCTGTGCGCCTGCCACTGACCGAAGACCACCCGTTATCGGCCACCAACCCGTATGGTCGTACTAAGCTGGTGATTGAAGACATGCTGCGCGATGCCTTTGCGGCAGATAAGAATTGGCGTTTCGGCATTCTGCGCTATTTCAACCCGGTGGGGGCGCATGTAAGCGGACTGATCGGCGAGGACCCGCAGGGCGTACCCAACAACTTGCTACCCTTTGTAGCGCAGGTCGCAGTCGGCCGGCGGGAGCACCTGAACGTCTGGGGTAACGACTACGCAACACCCGATGGCACGGGCGTGCGTGACTACATCCATGTGGTAGATCTGGCCCTGGGGCATTTACGCACTCTGGAGGCGCTGGGTCGTCCTCTGCCCTGTGGCGCCAGGGGCCAGTGTCTAGCTATCAATCTGGGTACTGGTGTGGGCTACAGCGTTCTGGACATGGTGAAGGCTTTTGAGCAGGCCAGCGGCAAACCGATTCCCTACCAGGTGCAACCACGCAGGCCGGGAGATATCGCGGCCTGCTATGCCGAACCAACGCTAGCGAAAGAGTTGCTTGGTTGGCAGGCAACACGTGATTTACAGACTATGTGTGTGGACACCTGGCGTTGGCAGAGCGGCAATCCCCAGGGATATGGTGGGTAGATCTTTTTAAGGATAGCTATGAGCATTCATTCTCTAGACGCGCTGGTCAAGCAATCTGGCGTGGCATTTGGCACCAGTGGTGCCCGGGGGCTGGTGACTGACATGGGCGACGGCCTGTGCTGGGCCTATACGGCAGCTTTTTTGCAAAGCGTGGCCCCGGGCGCAACTTGCGTTGTGCTGGGCCATGACCTACGCCCCAGCAGCCCGCGTATTGCAGCGGCCTGTGCTGCAGCCGTTGTGGCGAGCGGGCGTACGTTTATCTATGCGGGTGCGCTACCTACGCCGGCGCTGGCCTTTTATGCCGCGCAGTTGGACGCCCCGGCCATTGTGGTGACTGGCAGCCACATTCCGTTTGACCGCAACGGCATCAAGTTCTACCGTGCGGATGGCGAGATTTCTAAGGCCGATGAGCAGGCCATGCTGGCTGCTGAAGTGGATGTCCCGGACGCAGTAGTCAATGCCGTATTACCCGTGCCGGATGCCAGAGCAAGTGGCGCTTATGTACAGCGTTATCTGGATTACTTTGGCTCAGATGCCCTGATCGGCGCTCGTGTGGCGGTATACGAGCACTCCAGCGTGGGACGCGATATATTGCGCAGCATTCTGCAAGCCTTGGGCGCGCAGGTCACCAGCCTGGGTCGCACCGAAACCTTTGTTCCCATAGATACTGAAGCTGTACGCACTGAAGACGTGACCCAGGCCAGGCTATGGGCTACACAGCACACTTTTGACGCGCTGCTATCTACCGATGGCGATGCTGATCGGCCGCTAATAGGCGACGAGCGCGGCGAGTGGTTGCGTGGCGACTTGGTGGGTATTTTGTGTGCCCGGGCATTGCATGCTCAGGTAGTAGTTACACCGGTCAGCAGCAACACGGCGGTGGAGTTATGCGGTGTGTTTGACCAGGTGCTTCGCACGCGGATTGGCTCACCCTATGTGATTGCAGGCATGGACGAGACACTGGCGCGGATGCAAGAAGTGCGGCGTAGCGTGGTCGGCCCGGTGGTGGGCTATGAAGCCAATGGTGGATTCTTGTTGGGCAGTGATGTGCAGCAAAGTGGAAGAAGCCTGAAGGCGTTGCCTACCCGCGATGCGGTGTTGCCCATGTTGGCGCTGTTGGTTCTGGCTCGGCAGCGCGGTTGCAAGCTCTCAGACCTGAGTGCTGATTTGCCCAAGCGCTATACCGCCAGCGACAGGCTGCAAAACTTTGCCACCGACAAGAGCCGCGCGCTGCTGGCACGATTGCAATGTGATGCCGTGACTATGGCGCAAATTTTGGCTCCCGATTCGGGTGCAGTAGTAAGTACCAACCAGACTGATGGCTTGCGTGTGAGTTTTGCCAATGGCGATATCGTCCACCTGCGCCCTAGCGGCAACGCGCCAGAACTGCGCTGCTATGCCGAGGCGGAGTCCGCACAGCTGGCGAAGGTGTTATGCGACAGGTGTTTGGCGAGTGTGGCGGCCAGTTAGACCAGTCCCAAATCGTTTGCACCGGCATAACCGGGAAACACGATTTTGAGCTGGCTGTCGCTCATGCCCCATAGGCGTTTGAAAATTCCCCCAAGTACGCTGCGATATTCATTCATCACTGCGTAATCACGATTTTGAAAAAGAGTTGATGCGGATATCTGCAGTTGCTCGCCAACTACCCGTCCGCCATGCACTGCACCGCCAAGCACACACATAACGCTTCCGTGCCCATGTTCGGTTCCACGGTTTCCGTTCTGTAGCAACGTCCGACCAAATTCACTCATCACCACCACTACAGTGTTGCGCCAGTCAGTTCCCATTTCCTGCGAAAAAGCCGCCAGGCCTTGACCGAGCTCCTCGAAACGACTCGCCAAGTAACCGGTTGCTCCGCCTTGTGCCACATGCGTGTCCCAGCCGCCAATGTCAACAAAGCCCACGGCGTATTCATCGCGCATCAAGCGGGCAATCCGACGTGCCTCCAACTCAAAACCTTTGGCAGTAATGGCTCCACGGCTGGCGGCCTCCATCTCGTCAGACATTTTCCGTATGATTTGCTCACGCACGGTGAAACCACTTTTTACGGAACCTTCTAGCGTGCTGCCCTTGTACATAGCCGCAATGATGGCGCTTTGGCGCGCGTCAAGCGACGGCTTGGTCAGGTTTTGCAGGCTGGTGTTGGGCACGCGCAGATTCCCCTGAAGCGCAATCGGCAACTGGTCGGTAAAGGCCATTGGAGATACCGCTTTGTTACCTTGTAACTGGGCAGCCAGGCGATTTAAAAACCCTGATTCATAGCTGATGCTGCCACTATTGAACTGACCTAACTCGATGCTGTCCTGGGTTTCAAAGTGACTGCGCGATAGGTTTGCAGTGCCGCTGAAAGGCACAAACGCCAGCTCGCCATGCCGAAACAGCGGATAGAGCGAATCGCGGAACACGGGATGCAATCCCCAGTCCGTGGTCAGTCGCAAGGCGCTGACCATGTCGGAATTAGGTTTGGCAATCGCAATATCAGGGCGCACCTCGTAATAGAAGCTGCTACTGGTTGGCACCAACAGACTAGCCGCATCCATACCACCACGCAAAAACACAAACAGAAACTTCGGCGAGCCGGCATTACCGATGGCAGCAGCAGGCGACTGCATGTGCGGCAGGCCCAGCGCAGCGGCCGCATTTGAGCAAAGGCCATTACGCAGGAAGTCACGACGATGCATGGTTGGCTCCGATTGCGGTATGAAAGCTGAACTGAACAGTGATGTTAGCGTCGCATAGACTCTGGCGCAGCCAACAAAAAGGTGTTCCACTCCTGTGGTGAGTTGGCCTGCTCTAGTGCCGCGAGCGTAGCCAGACTCAGAGTACTCTTAATGGTCTGGTCGTATAAAGCGCTGGCAAGCTGTGGGAATGTAGCCATCATTTTCGGTGGTTGGTCATCCGTTGTGAACAAGCCTGTACTATCCGAGCCTATGATCTTGGCAATTTCAAATCGGGTGTTCAATTGGCCTGCGCTGTTCCAGCCTGATGCTACCAACGGATACCCATCAGGTGTCTGGCGGCCGTAGAGTGGCTCACCTAGGCGGTTGATCCAGTTCAGCACGGGGCCGACGTTAAGGACCACTTTGTTGTCATAGGCCAACCGCACCGAAGACAGCACATAGCGCACAGGGTCTTTGAATTTGGAAGGCGGGTCATTCATGAATTCTGCGGATGTAAACAAGGTCTCCAGGACCTGGGCGATCCGGCCGTCAGTGGCCTTCCAGGTCGCGGCCATCCGGTCGATCAGAAACTGTGGCGGATCATCTGAGAGCCAGAAGATGGCTAGCTTTCGGCTCACGTAACGCGCAGTTGCAGGATCGCTAGCCAAAATATCAAGCGCAGTATCGACTTCACCCAATCCCTCGCCAATCATCGGGCGACCCAACAGTATTTTGGGACCCCATTCGTGGCGCTGGGGGTTAAATTCAAACAAGCCGCGTCGCACGTACAAGTGGATCAAATCTTTGGGGATACTCGGATTGTCCACATTCAAATTGACGCCCACGCCGGTGAGCACCTTTGCCAGTTCCTGCACATCATTTTGGGTATAGCCACCGTCCACACCCAGCGTATGGAGCTCCATCAGCTCACGGGCAAAGTTTTCATTGATGTGCCCTGACGCGTTTAACTCGTTATCGAGGTAGCGGAGCATGGCGGGATGGTAAGTTACCGCGGCTAGGAGCTCGCGAAAGCGCCCCAAAGCGTGGGGACGCAAGGCGCTGTCCTCATAATCACCTAGCATTGCGCGTAAGTTGTGCTTGTCGATGTGCACATTAAAGTGGTTTAGCCAGAACCACGTCATCTGTTCCTGCACTTGCGAAGGGCTGTAGAGCGCCCGCAGAAGGTGTCGCATACGGGCCTCAAGGGAAAGTCGCGTAAGCTCGCTTTGATAGGCCTGCTGGGCTGCTTTATTCTCGCCGTCGTCTTTGACGGCATCTGCGTCCTTGCGCCACTGCTCTAGTTTGAACACCAAGTCTGTAAGGCCCACTTGGCTGATCGTCATGCTTTGAACTGTCGCGCGCGCGGAATCTGGTAGCAATGCCTCTCTTGGTTGTAATTGCTGTTGCAACCAGCTTGTTTGGCCAGCCTGCTCCAGTTGACGCACGGCAGTTGTGTTTACACCCCATGTGACGCGATTGAGCCAGACGTATTGAGACTGGGGAGAGACCAGCAATGCGTTACTCTTCTCCGTAGGTGGTAATTGCGCACAAGCTTGCAACCCAGCCAATGTCACCGATAGCAGAACGGACGTGGGCATGCGTACACAAAAGGACGATCGCTGCATGTTGATGATGGTAGCCGAGTTAAGACTTGCCTCTCAGTTTTTTGCATCGAGCTAATTGTTCTCAGCCCATTGCGTCAACTATTCGAGACCAGTTCGTCTGACATGGGAAACAAGATCTCTTGCCCGTACTTTTAATGGCTTCCTGCGGTGAATGCTTGCGAGTCGAATTGTCTGGCTTCGACGCTCTAGCTGCTCCGACCCAGCCATGCAGGGCCACGTGACGTACCGTTTGGATCAATTCTCTTTGACCTGCTGCCCCCCCATAAACGGACATCACCGACAGTTCAACTTTAGGCCCTGATGACACTAGTTCAGCTAGACTAAAGCTGTCACGAGTTAATCTTGGTATGGTGGGCGCTTAACTACGCTTTTTCGTTAGGCTGCGGAGAACACATTAGAGGTGAGTTTGGGCGACACAAAATCGCCATAGTCTTTCTCAGGAGTCGTTGTTAAATACATGGTTGCAGTGATGAGTTTGATCTTGAGGCACTAAAATGAAGTCGAATAGCCGCCCACCGACACCAACACACGTTGGCAAACAACCGACTGGTATGGCATATTTAATCCAAGCTGAATTTTTGTTAAGCCGAATTCCGGCTCATATCCGAGATTCGCTCCCGCCCGAACATCGCCAAGAGGTTCTTAATGCCTTTCTAAGGATGGCGTTGGAGCGCAACTCTCCGATCAAATTCGAAGCTGTGTTTCCCTTTTTTTTTCGGCGTTACTACATGGCCATCTGGTTGGGCAGGGACCGTAGAAAGTCTACCGTCGCCACCGAACGTACCAGGCGTGAGCTGGTTCCGCGTCCCATTCGAACATTTTTTTATCTGTCTGTGCTCTGGGTTGTATTGGTTTGTTTTGGCCTGCTAGCATTAACGGGCCTATATTGGTTCAAAAGTTTTCTAGGAATCGACATATTCCCCGACCACCATTTGAGAGATTTTGTAGAAATGTTTGTGGAATGGATATCTTGATGCGCTTAGGTAAGTTAATTCTTGGTTGTACGGTGGCATTGCTATTGCTGGCATGCTCCTCAGCAGAAAAATTACTCCGCACGCCTGAAGTCGACAGCGAGAGCATCTTGCGGCCCTATGACGTCCAGACCTACAAGAACAGCGTGCACACTTTTGATGCCATCGATCTGATGCCCACGATTGAACGTGAACAGTGGCTCAGGCGAGTGGATTATATTTTCGTGCTGTGGGATGAGGCTGGACTGGCTGGCGCTCAAACCGACGGCATATCACCCAATATTTTTGGGCGAGAAATTTTGCGCCGACTCAATAAGACGCTGCCTGCGCGCGGCCTATCCGGTGCGCTACTGACCACGGGAAGTGGCCAGCCCTTTTCGGGGTCGACTGCGGCAGGGCCTTATGACCCCAAAGCCATTGAATCCCAGCTGTCCAAGGGGCAAGGTCCATTGTCGCTGCGCGGAAGTAGTCTGGCGCCACGGATTGACGCACTCACAGAATGGGCACGCCTACAGCCTGGACGTACGGCTATTTATCTCATCACAAAGTGGGATAGGCTGGATGACCG
>JBJOLD010000240.1:0-3217 GCA_046045765.1 Pseudomonadota bacterium
TATCTTGCTGCGTGCTCGTGGTCCGCAATCATCACACTGGCTAAATGGAACGGTGTGGTCGCCGAACCTGGCTCATCACCCGTCTGCACATGCAAATGAATATGCGGCTGCGGTGAGCGCCCCGAATTGCCGCATTTGCCTATAACGTCCCCGGGCTTGACCCACGCCCCCGGTAGCACAGCCACAGAGCCTGGCACAAGGTGCGCCAGTAAAACAAACTTCCCATCGGCCAGCTTGATCGTGACGAAATTACCCCAATTAGCCGCCACGTTCACGCGGCCGGGAATGTTGTCGGGGACATCATTGACCACACGCCACACTTGGCCAAACGCAGGCGATAAGACGGGAAGGTTGTAGGCGTAGAAGTCTTCTAGATGCTGCCCTTGTCCAGCAAAACTTTTGCCCTGCTTAATCACAATAAAGTCCAGCGCATGGCGCCAAATACCGCGGTGGGTATAGGCACCCGACACGCCTTGAGACACCGTCCATAACCCCATAAACGGCAGCGCCAACGGCACACTGCCAGGTTTGCCGACGCGGGATTTGCTCACTTGCGCGCGCTCAAATGAACGCTCGGGGAAATCTGGCACGAGCAGATTAAAAAGGCTAGACATCCGAATGTTATGGACGGCGGCATACAGCACCAGCCACGCGGCCAAAATAAACGGAATTGAAAATGGCACTAAATGCGCGGTGTCAAAAATGCGCCCTAGTGCAAGCGCCAACCAAGCCGACATCACGGCGGCCAATGTCGCCAAAGCTGCGGTCGTCCACGACGGAGTGGCAAACAAGCCGCCCACTAGCAGAGCAGCCAAAATAGCATTGCTATCCCAAGCCGTACTGGCTAAATGCTCTGGCGCAGCGCCTAGCATTTTGAACCACAGCCAAGCGGCGCCATAGCCCGCCAGCGCTAGCAGCAAGTAGTAGCGCGAATACATCAGCATCACGATCACAATCGCAAGCCCAATCAGCGGTATGGGCATGAAGTACAGATTCCCCACAGCCGCCAAAAATTTATCCGCCTGCGTACCAAAAAGATCTAGCGGCGCACCATAGAGGTTAGGGTGCAGCGTCGTCAAACTGCCGCTAGCGGCTAGCGCGAGCATGGCAACAATGGCAAAAGGGAAACTCAAAATAGGCACACGAACCAAAGACCAAGACAGGCGACCAAGCACAACCGTCAACCATCCAGAAAAGATACCTCCCAACAAAGTCAGCGCAATCACACCCAAACCTGGCACCCAAACATGCGCCAGGAACAATCCGCTTAAAAGACCATTGAACACGCAGACAGGGCGCTCGCCAGCATCAGCCCCCGCAATATGCGCCGCATACCACGCAGAGATCGCACCCACAAGTCCAATAACACCTATCACGGGCTGCGTAAACGTGAGCAGCGCCAGCAGCGCGCCCGCCGTCCATGACGGCAGCAAAGCAATCCACGCATAGCCACGTGCAACCTCCTCCAGCATTTTTAAGATGTGTCGCTGCAATAAGGTCAACATGCCAGATCTACCCACAACTCGGAGGGCTCAAACGACGCAAATGATTGGTACATCCGCACCCGATTGGGCCATCGATACTCCATCGCACGTAGCTCGGGGTTATAGATAGCCGTGTACAAAGTACCAAACCCTTGCGCATAGTTGGAAGTAAACAGCGGGCTATATTCAAAAGCATTCACAAACGATTCAATATTGGTCAAGGGATCGTAGAGTTTGCTCAAAATAAATTGCTGGCGCTCATACGAGTTAGAGAAGACGGCGTAGTTTGTGAGTTCAAAGTCGCCTTGATGATTAACCGCTAGCGGTTTATAAGTCACTTGCGGGCTTGAGAATGGCATCAACTCCACAGTGCGCACCTGCCCATAAGCATCCAGTAGGGTGACGTTATAGGCCATATGCGCTGGCACGCGGCACAGCACTTTGACAGCTTCATCCACGGTGGTACAAAACTCTAGGACGTAGCGCAAAATGATCGGAATACCAAAACCTTCGGTCACCACTTCTTTACCGCCAAACGACAAAGAGACCGACAAGCCGTGCTCGTTCATGCCGTCTAGCACACCCCACAAACAATCGGTCGAGGCAATAACAGATGTCTCGTGCCAGCGGGTTTTCATGATCCGCCCCTCGCAAAAATCGGGGGCGTAGTCGTAATTACGTACCAAGATGGGAGAGTACCTCGTCCACACCGCTTGGGCGCAACCCGAGAGGTAAGGCGCTGGGCAATAAAAACTGAGTAACCGCGCGTCTTGCTCGTCGGCCTCGGCCAGTGCAATGAGACTCTCCCACACGGATACAAACTCGGGCATATAGGTTTGCAAGGCTTCGCGGCAAGCCCCAAGGCTTGGGCGTTTGAGTTCACCTTCGCTGGCAAACCAGCGCCGATAGGCTGGCATGGCCACTTGATAGTGCGCCAACCACTGCTGGGCAGGCCTGGCCTCCTCAGTCGCTTGAAAGCGTTTTTGCACGTAAAACGTCATGCCACGCGCTCACTTTTCATGTGTGCAGGGTTATGCGTTTGCTCCACTAATGCGCGCTCTTCCTGCGTCAAGTGTCGAAAGCCAAAGCATTGCTTCAAAGCCTCCGTCCAGCGCTGACCCTCTGCGTTCAGTTGCCCCGCAGATGTTCGAATCACGGTATTGACAAACATGATGGCTAAGTCCCCGCCCTGGTAGGCGTATTCACCTTGGGCCATGATGCGCAAAATATAAGCTTCGTTAGGTGCTAATGCTGCGCGGCGGTCATACCCCGCCTGTTTGAGTGCAAGTTTGCCCCTATCGTCCATGGCATAAACTCCCGACACAGGTGCTTCAGTCACCATCTGTAACATCGCCTCGGTTTGTTTCAGAATGATCTGCGCTGACACACCCTGTGCCCCCGCCTTCAGCATGGATTGGTTGAATGCATTCACATCCAAATCAAGCTCTACCGCGCGGTCATATTCCAACAAATGAAACAAAAATAGCGGCGCCGTCTGCGCGCTGAAATCAGACAGGTTGGTCATGGCGCTGATACCCGTGATGCGAGCATTGAGTTCGCCCAAATACACCTCGCCACTATCTTGATCAATCAAGTAATCCAGCTCAAAGTAGCCTCGGTAACCGCGCTGATACAGTGCATCACCCATGGCTTCAGTTTTGCGCTGCACCTGCGCACGAATCGCAGGTGAAAACGCAGCGTCATAAAGCTCGTTGCCGCACCACCCCCCCGCG
>JBJOLD010000261.1:0-6486 GCA_046045765.1 Pseudomonadota bacterium
GTTCTCCAACCCGCAAACGCCGGAACTCAAGCAGTTTTTAAGCGCGTTGCAAGACTAGGCGGGGTTCAGCCCGCCCACCAATGGGGTTGGTCGGCCCAACGATAATTGAGCCATGAGCGAACCTACCCCTTTAATACCCCTCGATGCGGCAAGCAGCGAAGCAATAGACTTAGAAGTTACGGCTTTCGGACCAGTTGCAGCGCCACTGCCCGCTCGCCCAACGGTGCGCTTTATGGCGTCCCACCCCGCGCACTGGATTGCGCTGGGATTTGGCTCAGGGCTGTCGCGCATCGCACCGGGCACATCGGGCACGTTGTGGGCGTGGGTGGCGTTTATCGTATTTGGCCAGTGGCTGGGGGACGCGCAATGGGCCTGGGTGATTGGTCTGTCGTTACCCGTCGGCTGGTGGGCCTGTACGGTGACAGCGCGCAACATGGGGGTAGCCGACCCTGGCAATATTGTTTGGGACGAGATCGCCGCCTTCTGGCTGGTGCTGTGGCTGGTAATGCCCACGGGGCTGGTGGGGCAAGTGATGGCGTTTGGCCTATTCCGATTTTTCGATGCGGTCAAACCCGGCCCTGTGGGCTGGGCAGACGCTTTGTTTCACCACACCAACCCGCAAACCGACCGCTTTGCCTGGCACAAGGCAGGCTTTGGCATCATGCTGGACGATCTGGTGGCCGCAGCCTGCACGGTACTGGTGATTGCGGTGTGGAGGTTTATTTGACATTGCTACAAAAAGATGAGCTGCTTGCGCAATCTGCACGGGCGCTAGCAGCCGATTTGTTATTAAAAATGCAACTCAAACTGGCCACCGCCGAGAGTTGCACCGGCGGCATGATCGCCGCCACTTGCACCGATGCCAGCGGCTCCAGTGCATGGTTTGAGCGCGGCTTTGTGACCTACTCCAACGAGGCCAAGACCGACATGCTAGGTGTGGATGCTGACTTAATTGCGCGCGATGGCGCAGTCAGCGAATCGGTAGCGCGGGCTATGGCGGCGGGGGCATTGCAACATTCACGCGTCCAAATCAGCGTCGCGGTAACCGGCGTAGCCGGGCCTACCGGCGGCAGCGACACCAAGCCGGTGGGTACGGTGTGGTTTGCGTGGGCTACACCGTGGGGCATCACCAGCGAGGTGCAACACTTCCCCGGCGACCGCGCTGCTGTGCGCCAGGCCACGGTACGCCACGCGCTGCAACAGCTGGTAGTGCTGCTACAGGGCTTGCCCGCATGAATGCCGATTTTTGGAGTGGCATGGCCACCGGTATGGCGCTGATTGTGGCGATTGGCTCGCAAAACGCGTATGTGCTGCGCCAGGGTATTCGGCGCGAACATGTGTTGCTGCTAGTACTGTTTTGCTCGGTGTCAGACGCAGCGCTGATCTTGGCCGGCATTGGCGGTGCGGGTGCCCTGATTCGCGGCAACGAGGCGCTGCTGCAGGTTACCCGGTATGGCGGTGCCTTGTTTCTATTCAGCTACGGGCTGCTGGCGGCCAAGCGGGCTTGGCAGGGCAGCCAGCTGCACCTTGAAAACGCTGCGTCCACCACGTTGGCCGCGGCGTTGGCAGCCTGCTTTGGCTTCACATTTTTGAACCCGCATGTGTACCTGGATACGGTGGTGCTGCTGGGCTCCATTGCCAACCAGCGACCCGAGCCCGGGCGCTGGGTGTTTGGTGTGGGCGCGTGCGTGGGCAGCTTGGTGTGGTTCTCGTCGCTGGGATTTGGTGCGCGGTACTTGGCACCCTTGTTTCAAACCACCACTGCTTGGCGGGTACTGGATACGGTCATCGCATTCACAATGGGTGCCATGGCGCTCATGCTGCTACTCTGAAAGACGCCTATGCACTGGTTTGAAAATTTTGAATCCCGCAAGTTCGATGTGAATGGTGTGTCCATCCACGCCCGGGTTTCGCAAGGCATGCCGGATGGCAAGCCGGCATTACTGCTGTTGCATGGCTTCCCACAAACCCATGTGATGTGGCACCGCGTTGCGCAGTTACTGCACAAAGACTTTTATTTGGTCATGCCAGACCTGCGCGGCTATGGCGACTCGAGCAAACCCACAGGTCTGCCAGACCACAGCAACTACAGCAAGCGGGCTATGGCGTGTGACATGGTGGGAGTTATGGACGCGCTGAATATTCAAGGTTTCGGCATGTGCGGCCATGACCGGGGCGGTCGAGTGGCGCACAGGTTGGCCGTGGATCACCCTACGCGAGTAAGCCGCCTGTGCGTGATCGACATTGCACCCACGCTGGACATGTACGCAGCCACCAACTTTGCGTTTGCCAAGGCCTACTACCACTGGTTTCACCTCATACAACCCGCACCACTGCCCGAGACCATGATTGGCGGCAATCCGGCGCCCTACCTCTTGCACAAGCTGGGCGGCTGGGGCACTGGCGGCATGGGTCACATTGAAGCGGCTGCGCTGGCCGAATATGAGCGCTGCTTCGTAAAAACCGAGACGATTCACGCCATGTGCGAAGACTACCGAGCCAGCGCTGGCATTGACCTGGAACACGACCGCGAAAGCCGTTCGCAGCAAGTGGACGGTGGCGGCAAAATTGGATGCGATACGCTGGTGCTGTGGGGCGACCGTGGCGTAGTACACCGCATGTTCAAGCCCCTGGACTTGTGGCAGGCGCAGTGTGCGGGCCACGTTACTGGGGTGGCCATGCAGGCAGGGCATTTCATCCCGGAGGAGTTGCCTGCGGACACCGCCAACACCTTGAAAGAATTCTTTGGCCCCCACTGAACAGCAACTACTGCCATCATTGCGCTCGAATGGCTTGGCGATTGTCATTGGCAGCAGCGGTGGCATTGGTGCTGCATTGGTTCAGGCGCTGCAGCACAGTAGTCGATTTGCCGAGGTCATGGCGCTGTCGCGCAGCAGCACGCCTGCACTGGATTTGACGCAGGAATCCAGCATGGGGCATTGGGCGCAGCAGGCGCAGTCCACCCAACTGTCTCTGCGCTTGGTGGTGGATGCCACTGGCTTTTTGCACGGCAATGGCATGCAGCCAGAAAAGTCGTTGCAGCACATGAATCCGGCGCAAATGGCCCATGCATTTGCCATCAATGCGATTGGCCCTGCATTGCTAATGAAACATTTTTTGCCGTTGTTGGCGCGAGACGGCAAGGCCGTTTTTGCCACGCTGTCCGCCAAAGTGGGCAGCATTGGCGACAACCAGTTGGGGGGCTGGTACAGCTACCGCGCCAGCAAGGCCGCGCTCAATCAACTGGTGCACACCGCTGCCATAGAGCTACGACGAAAACACCCACATGCTGTGTGTGTGGCTTTACACCCTGGCACCGTAGACACAGGTTTAACCAGCCCGTTCGCGAAGACCGGGCTCAATGTAGTGTCGCCGGAAAGTGCAGCCCACAGGCTACTGCAAGTGATTGATGGCCTCAATGCCAGTCAATCAGGGGGGTTTATCAACCACGACGGGCAAGCCCTGCCGTGGTGACATTCCCCTAACTGCTAGTGCCCGCCGCCCAAGTAAGCGGCCTTCACGGCGGGGTCATCGCGCAGTTTGGCTGCTTCGCCATGCACGGAGATGCGCCCGTTTTCAAGTACATAGCCATAGTCAGCCACCTTCAACGCTGCAGCGGCAAACTGCTCCACCAGCAACATAGTCACACCGCGCGACTTCAGGTCTTCAATGATGCGAAAGACTTCTTCCACCAAGATAGGAGCCAGGCCCATTGACGGCTCGTCCAGAAGCACCACTTCAGGGTTCAACATCACGGCACGGGCCATGGCCAGCATTTGCTGCTCGCCGCCCGAAAGGGTTCCAGCCAACTGGGTGCGGCGCTCTTTCAAGCGGGGGAATAGCTCAAGGGCTTTTTCCAGATCATGGGCCACGTCGCCCTTGGGGCGGCTGCCAGTCAAGCGAGGGAATGCACCCAAAATAAGATTGTCCGTGACCGTCATGGTGGCAAACACGCGTCGCCCTTCGGGCGAGTGCGCCAAACCTTGCTTGGCAATGGTGTATGACTCTTGGCCATCTATGCGCTTATCCGCCAAGGTAATTTCACCCGCAGTGGGTTTAATCATGCCGGAGATAGCGCGCATGGTGGTGGTTTTACCGGCACCGTTAGAGCCAATCAGAGTGACCACTTTACCCTTAGGAACCTCCATGGAGATGCCATGCAAGACCTGCACCTTGCCGTAGCCGGCTTCCAAATTTTTGATACTCAACATAGTGATGTCCTGTGTCCTTATGCGGCGGTGCCGCCGAGGTAAGCCTCGATGACCTTCTCATCGGCCTGCACATCGGCAGGCTTGCCTTCAGCAATCTTCTGCCCAAAGTCCAGGACAGAAACCGAGTCGCAAATGCTCATCACCACATCCATGTGGTGCTCAATCAAAATCACGGTAATGCCATGGTCGCGAATTTTGCGGATGATGGTGACCAGCTCTTTGATGTCCGGAGCCGTCAGGCCTGCTGCAGGCTCATCGAGCAATAGCAATTGCGGGTCCAGCGCCAGTGCACGTGCGATCTCCAGCAAACGCTGCTTCCCGTATGGCAAGTTGCGCGCCTCTTCGTTAGCCAAGTCGCCCAGACCCACAAAGTTAATCAAACCTAGGCCCCGTTGCACCGAGGCAGACTCTTCGCGGTTGTAACGTGGTGTGTGCAGCGCAACATCCACAATATTGCTGGTAAATGTGTGGTGCAAACCTACCTGCACATTTTGTAGAGCCGTCATTTCGCCAAACAACTGCACGTTTTGAAAAGTGCGCGCAATGCCAGACAGCGCGATGTCAGCTGACGTACGCCCCACCACAGTCTTGCCAGCAAATTCAATGCTGCCGCCTGTGGGCACGTAAATGCCGGTAAGCACGTTCATCATGGTGCTCTTGCCCGATCCATTCGGGCCAATCAAGCCATGAATCGTTCCGCGTTTGACATGCAGGTCAACCTGGTTAATCGCTTTAAGACCTCCGAACTGCATCAACACACCTTTGGCCACCAACAAATCATGGCCTGCTTCCACGTGCCCGGTATTACCTGCCACCATGATGGCGTCTTTAGACGAGTCGATAACGGCGGAAGTGGCACGCGCTGCCTTACGTGCAAACAGTCCGCGAAAGAAGCCCACGATGCCGTCCTGCAAGTAGTACACAACAAACAGAATCATCAGGCCAAAAATACTCAAGCGCCAATCGGTGATGGACTGGAGCCAAAATGAGAAGCCAGCCAGTGCGATGGTTCCGACAACAGGAATCGCCATCGCTTTGGGGGTGGTGATCTTCTTGACAACACCAATCACAGCACCCACAGCCATCAACACTGCAAGCGTTGAGGCAACGGTACGAAACATCTCCAAGTCATCCAACAATTTGGGCAATATGACAATGATGGCCGCACCCAACAGTGCACCAGAACGTGTCTTACGACCGCCCATGATGACCGCCAGCAAAAACAAAACAGTCAGCTCAAAGTTGTAGGTATTGGGCGAAATGTACTGCTCTGAATAGGCATACAAGCAACCCGACAAACCAGCAAAACCAGCGCTAATCACAAAAGCATAAACCTTGTATCGGTAAACCGACACGCCCATGCAATCAGACGCGACTGGACTGCCGCGCAGTGCTTCAAAAGCGCGGCCCAATTGCGACTTCAAAATGCGATCAACCACCACAAGTGAAAGCACCATCAAAGCCAGCACCATCCAATAAAAGCTGTGCTCATCGAGCTGCATGCCGGCAATGGAAGGCTTTGGAATTTTGAGCCCCAACGGACCTTCGGTGAGAAAGTCCATCTCGTTGATCAAAATTTGAATGATGGTTCCGAAGGCAAGTGTCACCATGGCCAAATAAGGCCCCGAGACGCGCAGCGCAGGCAATGCCAACAGCGCTCCAAAACCTGCGGTTACTGCAATGCTTGCCGGAATGATCACCCAAAGGGGTGCACCTAACTTCAAGAACAATACACCGGCGGTGTAAGAGCCCACGCCAAACAACCCAGAGTGCCCCAAGGACACTTGGCCGGTGTAACCCACCACGATGTCCAGGCCGAACAACAGGATGGCATAAATCATGATCGTGCCGATCATGTGGATGTAATAAGGATTGCTTGTGTACAGCGGGGCGGCAGCCAACAGGGCAATGCCAACCACGCCTGCAATCAAAGACTTGCTATTCATATTCAAACTTTCTTGATTGCTGCTTTGCCAAAGAGACCCGACGGCTTAAACGCCAGCACGAGCAACAGTAAAACCAACCCGGGTACGTCTTTGTAACCGGTGGAAATATAGAAGCCCGTAGTGGTTTCGGCAACGCCCAAAATGATGCCGCCCACAATGATGCCCAGACCACTGGTTAAGCCACCAATGATGGCCACTGCAAAGGCCTTCAGGCCCAACACTGCGCCCATAGTGGCACCAGTCAATGTCAGTGGCGCAATCAACGCACCTGCAAACGCGGCAGTTGCACTGGAAAGTGCATACGAAAACGTAATCACCAAACCGGTGTT
>JBJOLD010000147.1:0-2591 GCA_046045765.1 Pseudomonadota bacterium
GCCCGACAGACCAGCCCAGAGCACTGCCGCTTATTCGTATCGTGGCCCCCGATGGCAATTACGATTACCAAAACAAATACTTCACCGATACCACCCAGTACCTGGTGCCCGCTGGGTTGCCTGCCGGCGAAGAAGAGGCTATTGCCGCCATTGTTTGCAAGGCCTATCAAGTGCTAGGCTGCCGCGGTTGGGCTCGGGCCGACGTGATGATCGATGCCACCACGCGCAAGCCGTATTTACTGGAAATCAACACCTCTCCGGGTATGACCGGGCATTCCTTGGTGCCCATGTCAGCGAGCGCTTCTGGCATCAGCTACGAAGACCTGTGTGTGCAGTTGCTCGCGCACACCGCATTGGACGCAAAGCACTAAAAATATGCCTTCCGCTATGCCCACGCCCATCGACGTCAAGCTTATGAACATGGCCACATGGGTCTTGGGCGTGACGTTTGTCGTTTTGTGCGTCACGGCATTGACGCGCGGTGTGTCACGCTTGGCCATTTTTGATATTGCAGGCATTGCTGTCAGTGGTGAGATGAACCACAACAACGCCGTTACGGTGCACGCCAATGTCGCTCCACGGCTAAGTGGTACTTTTTTTACCGTGGACTTAGCCCGTGTGCGCGCTGTATTTGAGTCCCTGCCTTGGGTGCGCCGTGCAGTGGTGCGTCGGGACTTCCCGAACCGCTTGCGCGTGGAGTTGCAAGAGCATCAGCCCGTGGCTTATTGGGGGGCCGAGGGTGAGGTTCGCTTGATCAATAGTTATGGTGAAGTGTTTGAGGCCAATGTGGGAGAAATTGAGCAAGACAACTTACCCAAGCTCGGCGGGCCAGACGGGCAGTCGGCCGAGGTGTTGGCGATGTACCGCGCCGTTGCCCCGTTGTTTGAGAGAGTGGAGCTGCCTGTTGACCAGTTGGAAGTGTCCGGTGGCGGCAGTTGGAGGTTGCAGTTAGACAGCGGTGCGGCCATCGAGATGGGGCGAGGCGGAGTTGACGAAGTCAGCGCCCGTGTAAATCGCTTTTTGAAAACGCTCACGCAAGTGACCTCGCGCTATGGTAGGCAGGCTAGCGCTATCGAAGCCGCCGACTTACGGCATGAAAACGGTTACGCCATACGGCTGCGCGGTGTGAGCACCGTGGCGGCTGATGTTCCCAAAAAATGAAGAAACGAGAGTAGGTGCAACATGGCTAAAGAATACAAAGACCTGGTGGTAGGGCTCGATATAGGTACCGCCAAAGTCATGGCGGTGGTGGCCGAAGTCATGCCCAACGGAGAGTTGAAGCTGGCAGGTTTGGGCATTGCGCCCAGCAACGGTTTGAAGCGCGGTGTCGTGGTCAATATCGACGCCACTGTGGCCAGTATTCAGCAGGCTTTAAAAGAAGCTGAGTTGATGGCGGACTGCAAAATCACCCGCGTCTACACCGGCATCACCGGTAGCCACATTCGCGGTATCAACAGCAGCGGCATGGTGGCCGTGAAAGACCGTGAAGTAACCCAGGCCGATGTGTCCCGGGTGGTAGAGACCGCCAAGGCCATTAATATCTCCAGCGACCAAAAGCTGCTGCTGGTTGAGCCCCAAGAGTTCATCATCGACGGCCAAGACGTGCGCCAGCCGATTGGCATGAGCGGCATCCGATTGGAAGCCAAAGTGCACATCGTGACCGGTGCGCAAAGTGCTGCGGAAAACATTGTCAAGTGCGTGCGCCGCTGTGGCCTGGAGGTGGAGCACCTTATGCTCAATCCGCTGGCAAGCAGCTTGTCGGTGCTGACCGATGACGAGCGCGAGCTGGGCGTTGCACTGGTGGATATCGGCGCGGGCACCACTGACGTGTCCATCTTTACCAATGGCGCGATTCGCCATACTGCCGTGATCCCAATCGCGGGTGACTTGATCACCAGCGACATCGCCATGGCCTTGCGCACACCCACCAAAGACGCGGAAGACATCAAAGTCGAGTCGGGCCACGCCAAGCAACTGCTTGTAGACCCAGAAACCCAAGTGGAAGTGCCAGGCTTGGGCGACCGTGGTCCACGCATGCTGAGCCGCCAAGCACTGGCTGGCGTGATTGAGCCCCGAATTGAAGAAATTTTCAGCCTGGTGAACCAGGTGATGCGCGAGTCCGGTTACGAAGAAGTGCTGTCCAGCGGCATTGTGTTGACCGGTGGCAGTTGCATCATGCCGGGCATGGTAGAGCTGGGTGAAGACATCTTCTTGAAGCCCGTGCGCCGTGGCATACCCAAGTACAAAGGTGCGCTGTCCGACATGGTGGCGCAACCCCGTGCGGCGACCGTGATGGGCTTACTGGAAGAAGCCCGTTTGGCCCGGTTAAGGGGGTATAAGGTAGCCCAAAAAGCCGGGTCCATGAAGACAGCGTTTGGTTCCGTCAAAGACTGGTTTGTGGGAAATTTTTAACCATGAAACACAGACTTTGGCTTGCCCGGGGGAGTCCGCCTTCATAGCCGCACCCCACCCCAACAGAATTCACAAATAACCGTATCAATTTAGTTCTCAGGAGTACACAACATGGCCATCGAAATGATTGAAGAAGAAGCTTTTAACCAAGGCACCCAAATCAAAGTGATTGGTGTGGG
>JBJOLD010000315.1:0-4103 GCA_046045765.1 Pseudomonadota bacterium
ACATACTGGGTGCGGTCAGGCCCAAGTGGCGCTGCTGCTCTACAGACGCTGGCTCTGTATCGCCCTGGGTCACGATGATGCGGCGCAAGTTGGCGCGGTACTCGCCGGGCACGTCTTGCCATGCGGCCTCACCCTTGTGATCACCGAAATGAATCTTGCGATCCGCTTCGCCCGGGTTCATGAATACACCCCAGCGGTAGTCATGCATTTTGACGTGCCCGAACTGCGCCCAGCCTTGGGGGTCTACGCTCACCGCAGTGCGCAGGTACACCTCAGAGTCCGTGCTGCCTGTAGGACCCATGTCGCCCCACCAGCTCAGGAAGTTGGGCTGCCATTGCTCCAGCGCGCGCTGCAAGGTGCGGTCTTCGCTGAGGTTGACGTTGTTAGGAATCTTTTCGCTGTAATTGATTGAGGACATCCGGATCTCCAAATGAAAAAACACTAGAACACAACGGTGGATGAATTTGGGTTGCGGCGTGCCACCCGTGACCCACGCCGCACAACCGGGAAAACTTTAAACGCGGTTCCAGTCAAACACAGACTTCACGCCCTTGCCGTAAACCTTCAGCGCGCCAAACTCGCCCACGGCGTTGGGACGTTGGAAAATCCAGTTCTGCCAAGCCGTAAGCCGACCAAACACACGGGTGACCATGTTCTCGGGACCGTTAAAGCGCAAGTTGGCTTCCAAACCGGTCAATGCATCCGGCGACATGGATACGCGCTCTTCAATGGCCAAGCGCACTTCGTCGGCCCAATCGATGTCATCGGGATTGGAGGTAATCAAGCCCAGCGCCATGGCCGCATCCGCGTCCAGCGCTGTACCCATCGATGCACGCACGGCCTCCATGGCGGGCTGTTCGTTGTAAAAGCGGCGCTGCAAGCGGCTTTGCTCGGTGGCCATGGGGTACAAGCCAAAGTTGGTTTCAGACACCGCAATCTTGGGCGTTACCGCTTCGTCATCGGGCAAGATCAACATGTAGCTGCGGTCGCAGGCCAGCGCCAATTCCAGCAACGTACCAGCAAAGCAAGAGCCCTGATCAATCACCGCAAACAGGCTGCGTGCGGACACATCCAAACGCGAAAAGGTGCGGCGCAGCAAGCCGATGGTTTCACGCACCAGCCAATGGCTTTGGTGGGCCAGCAAAGTGGCATCCATGGCCAGCACGGCAGAGGCATCGCCTTGTGTTTTGATCAGCCACACACCAATGTCAAGCTCATTGGTGCGCATTTGCAAAATGGCGTCTTCCAATTCACGGGCCATGGCCAGCGGGTACCACGCATCGCCTGCGGCTTCGATACCTGCCACATCGGTGGGTTGCGTACCTGTAGGTGCCTTGACCGTAAAGGTGGCGACGCGCTTGGTGCGGTCAATCTCTACAGCGACGTGGGTGTAACGCAGCGCATCGGCTTCCACCGTGCGACTTAAAGGCTTGAGTACAACGCCTTTGGCATCAGCGGGGCGATCGCTTTGGGCTGCGAGTTGCAGTGCACGTTCTTGTACTTTGGCGGCAAAGGCGGCGGGCTTGGCAATATCGTCCACCAAACGCCAGTCTTTGGCTTTTTGGCCGCGCACGCCTTCTACGCTGGTGCAAAAAATATCCGCCAAGTCATGGCGCACGCTGCGCTTGTCGGTCACGCGGGTCAAACCACCAGTACCGGGCAAGACGCCCAGCAATGGCACTTCGGGCAAGCTCACCGCGCTGGAGCGGTCGTCTACCAAAATAATTTCGTCGCAGGCCAAAGCCAGCTCGTAGCCGCCACCAGCGCATGCACCATTCACTGCAGCCAAAAATTTCAAGCCACTGAACTTGGAAGAGTCTTCCAAGCCATTGCGTGTTTCGTTGGTGAACTTGCAAAAGTTCACTTTCCAGGCATGGGTGGATACGCCCAACATAAAAATGTTGGCTCCAGAGCAGAACACTTTTTCCTTGCCACTGGTCAGCACCACAGTGCGCACTTCAGGGTGCTCAAAACGGATGCGGCTTACGGCGTCATTGAGTTCAATGTCCACGCCCAAGTCGTAGCTGTTGAGCTTGAGCTTGTAGCCCGGGCGCAAACCCGCGTTTTCATCAATATCCACCGCCAATGTGGCCACCGGGCCATTGAAGCTCAGCTTCAAGTGGTGGTACTGGCTGGGGTCAGTTTGGTATTCAACGCGGGGGGCAGCGGCTGTTGTCATGGTATCAACTCCTCGGTGTTATGTAAAAAAATGCAGCTTGGACGACGATTGATGTGAATAATAATGCACACTACAAACCGACGTCAAGCATTTTTGTGCATATTTTTGTTAGACGGGTAACTGAAGAAGCTCGCGCACCATAGCCCGCAGCGCAACAAATGTGTATTCCAAGGGTTGCGCACTGGTGTCCAGCTGGAGCTGCGCCTTGGAATAAAACGCTGCACGACCCGACAAAATGCTCTTCAAATCGTCCATTGCCTCCCGGCTGGCTGCCATCGGACGCAAATCGCCCTGGGCTTGCACTCGCTTCATATGGTCTTCTGGATCAGCCTGTAGCCAGACCGTGGTGCAGTGGCTTAGTAACTGGTTGAATGTTGCCGGGTCGGATACCAGTCCGCCGGGCGTGGCGATCACCGCCTCCGGGTAAATTTGAATCGCCTCTTCCAGCGCGCGTCGTTCGTAGCGGCGGTAGGCGCTCATGCCATACAAAGCCTGAATTTCCGAGATGCTGCACCCAGCAAACTTTTCAATCTCGCGGCTCAGTTCCACAAAGGGATAGCCCAAGTCCTCAGCAAGCATCAGACCTAAGGTGGACTTGCCTGCGCCCCTCAAACCCACCAAGGCCACGCGGGGGTTAGCAAACGGATTGCTACCGCCAGTGCCCAGCGCCTCACCAATGGCGATCCGGGCTTTTCGCAGGGCTGCCTCGTCACGCTGCTCCAGCAATTCGCGAATCAGCAGCCACTCTGGCGACGAGGTGGTCACATCCCCAATCAGCTCGGTGAGTGAGCACTGCAAGGCTCCCGCTACCTGCAACAGCACCAGAATGGAGGCATTGCCCTCGCCGTATTCCAAGTTGGCCAAATGCCGCTCTGACACATCAGCCGCAATAGCAACCGCCTTGCGCGTCATGCCGCGACGCGAACGCAACGCACGGGCACGGTCGCCCAACGCCACCAGGAATGGGTTTTTTTCTTCAACCGCCACATCCGGGCGGGCGCTTGGAGGTGCATCCAAGGTAATAGGGTCTATTGCCATGAGAAATCTAAGTATTAACCCGTAACATGCAATATATTGCTTGACACAGGGTGCTGTGCGCTTTATCGTTCACACACGCACAATAATTCATATAGCCTTTCTTGGCAAGACCTGACACTTTTTGGAGAAGCCTGTGTCCCAAACCGCCTTTCGCGACTTGATCGCCAACATCAGCCAGCAGATTGCGGATCGTCCTCTCGACAGCGCATTGAGCAACTGGCTGAACACCGAACATGGCGTGAACAGCGCCACATACCAAAACCTCAAAGCCGCCTGTGTGACGGGTGTTGCCGAGGGCTGGCTGTGCAATCGCGAAGGCGGCGGCATCAAATACGGGCGTATTTTTAAACCTGCAGAGGACCTGAATGGCTTTTCGGTCGACGTGGTGGACATGACCGACATTGCCGGCCCCCACCACACACACCCCAACGGAGAGATCGACCTCATCATGCCGCTTGAGGGTGACGCCTGCTTTGACGGCCAACCCGCAGGCTGGATGGTGTGCCCACCCGGCAGCGCCCACAGCCCCACTGTGACCCAAGGCCGCGCCTTGGTTCTCTACCTCTTGCCGCAAGGCAGCATCGAATTCACCAAGTAAATAAACCCATGACCGAACTTCTCTCCAACTACCTCTCTGGCACATGGCAAAACGGCACCAGTGCGGGCACCGCGCTGGTGGACCCTGTCTTGGGCACCGAACTGGTTCGCGTGGATGCCACCGGGCTGGACTTGGCCGCAGGCTTTGCGTTTGCCCGTGACGTAGGCGGCCCCGCCTTGCGCGCGCTGACCTATGCCCAGCGCGCGGCCATGCTGGCGGCTGCCAACAAGGTCATGCAAGGCCACCGCGACGCGTATTACGAAATTGCAACTGCCAACAGCGGCACAG
>JBJOLD010000337.1:0-3610 GCA_046045765.1 Pseudomonadota bacterium
AAGCCGCGTGTCTGGTTTGTCGGGCACCGTGGCCAAGGCCGTGGTGCGCTGGCGCGAGGCCAATGGCGCTTTCAGCAGCCGCCAAGATTTGATGAAAGTGACTGGCCTGGGTGCCAAAACCTTTGAGCAAAGTGCAGGCTTTTTGCGCATTCGCGGTGGCAGCAACCCGCTTGACATGACCGGAGTGCACCCCGAAACCTACCCGGTGGTGGAGCAGATCATCGCCAAGACGGGCAAACCGGTGGCTGAGATCATGGGCCGCGCGGACCTGCTGAAAACGCTGCGCCCCGAGCTGTTTGCTTCCTCGCAGTTCGGTGTGATCACCGTGAAGGATATTTTCACCGAGCTGGAGAAACCCGGCCGCGACCCGCGCCCGGACTTCAAGGTGGCGCGCTTCAACGACGGTGTGGACGACATCAAAGACCTGAAAGAGGGCATGATTTTGGAAGGCACCGTGAGCAACGTGGCCCAGTTCGGCGCCTTTATTGACCTGGGTGTGCACCAAGACGGACTGGTACACGTGAGCCAACTGGCACACAAGTTTGTGACCGACGCGCGCGAAGTGGTCAAAACAGGCGATATCGTCAAGGTTCAGGTGGTGGAAGTGGACGTTGCCCGCAAGCGCATCGCCCTGACCATGAAGATAGGAGCCGCCCCGGCCCGAGCGCCAGGTGATAGGGGCCAACAAAAATACGCGGGTAACCAGGGTGGCCGCCAAGATGCGGGTTTTGGCGGTGGATCGGCCATGGCGTCGGCTTTTGCCAAGCTCAAGCGTTAGTCCGGGCAATAAGGGGATAGGTTTCTCAGGGTAATAATGGCCCCCAACCCGTACGTTTTTGCAAAGGCTTTTTGACATGAAACTCAGTGCGTTGCTTGAGCAGCAGTTCAATCTGCCCAGCATTCCCAAAGTAGTGGCGCTGCTGCTGGTTGAACTTGACCGTCCCGAAGTTGACCTGAAAAAGATCAACCAACTCATCGCGCGCGACCTCGCACTCACCGTCAGGCTGCTGCTGCTTGCCAACAGCCCATTTTTCAAAGCAAGTGCAACGATTAGCGGGGTGTCTGAGGCCTTGGCGCTGTTGCATCTCGACCAAGTACGCACTATGGCCCAAGAAGCAGCTACGCACGCTTCCATGAAGGCTGTGCCCGGCGTCGCATTGCAGCAGTTCTGGAATTACAGCTTGAATGTTGCAAGGGTATCGCGGGCGCTGGCTGGGGTGGTGCGGCAAAATCAGCAGGCTGCGTTCACTGCCGGTATGTTGCACGCAATGGGAGAGCTAGCCATGCATTTGGCAATGCCTGCCGAGATTGCAAAACTGGACCAAATGGTCAAGCCACTGGAACTGAAACGTGCCAAAGTTGAACGCCAGATTTTTGGTTTTTGTTACGCGAATGTAGGTGCAGGTTATGCACGCAAATGGCAATTTCCCCAACCCATCATTGATGCGCTGGAACACCAATATGCGCCATTTGAAAACAATGTGTATGAACCACTGGCAGGGGTGATTCACTTGGCCTCGTGGCGTGCGCGCGGCAAAGAGGCTGCGTTAACTGAGCGCGGGTTGGCAGTGACATTTCCAGGCGATGTGGGCTTGGCGTTGGGTTTGGACATCGATATGGTGATGCAACAAGACCCGTTTGACTGGGCAGCGCATATATGAACTCCCATACTCCGCCAACGCTCTGCTGAATGAAGGCGCTACAGCTCTTTGCTGGGCCAAAGGCACGTGCGGCCATTGCTGCGCAAGGTTTGCAGCCCAGTCATATTTGCACCATTCCAGCCGCAGCGGGTGGCCCCAAAGGCTTGTTGTTGGGGCCGCTAGACAGATTTTTGTTCGGCGAGTGGCTGCCGCGTTCTACCCAACCGATTGACTTGGTGGGTGCTTCCATCGGCGCATGGCGCATGGCCACTGCGTGTTTGGGCGGGTCTGTTACAGCGTTTGAGCGACTGGAGCACGACTACATTCACCAGCATTACGAACTCGCCCCGGGCCAAAAACGCCCCACGGCGGCTTTTGTGAGCGAAACCTTTGGCAAGAATCTGCAAGCCTTTTATGGCGGGCGGGTGGGCGAGGTGTTGAACCACCCGCGCTTTGCGTTGCACATCGTCACCTCGCGCGGTAGGCATTTGCTTAACACCGAACACGCATTGCGCACTCCACTCGGTTACGCGGGCGCTTTTTTCACCAACGCTGTGCGCCGCAAAGCCATGGGCGCGTGGCTGGAACGGGTAGTGTTTTCTAGCACCCTCCATGCAAACCATGGCGCGGACACAGGCCTTGCGCCACTGCCATTCGCCACCAACGACTACCGCACACGCCAAGTGGCCTTGAGCGACGCCAACTTCAACCCTGCGCTGCAAGCCAGCTGTTCCATCCCGTTTGTACTGCAGGCGGTGCACAACATTCCCGGCGCACCTCCCGGCGCTTATTGGGATGGCGGCATCACCGATTACCACCTGCACTTGAACTACCCCGCCGCGCAAAGCGCTACAAAAAACATAGCCTCTTACGCACAGCAGACGCGGACTACAGGCCTAAAGGACCTAAATCATAAAGCGGGTGCCAAGGGAAAAGCAAACATCGTTTTATATCCCCACTTCCAAAAGCAAGTAGTCCCGGGCTGGCTGGACAAAAGCCTGAAGTGGCGACACAGGTCTACGCCCTATCTGGACACCATGCTGCTATTGGCCCCTAACCCCGAGTGGGTCAAAACCCTGCCCAACGGCAAGATCCCCGACCGCACCGATTTCACCCATTACGGCCAGGATTTGGCGGGGAGGGTGAGAGCCTGGACTGCGGCTACGTCAGCCAGCCAGCAATTGGCAGATGAATTTTCGCAGTGGCTGGAGCGACCGGACCCCGGCGAGATACTGCCACTCTAACCTTCTGCTCCGAACTGCTCGGTCCGAGCCACCTGCCAAATCACATCGCCTGTTCCAACATAGCCCGGTAGTCATCCGGCGTAGCAATACGCGGATTGGTTTTGTGGCAATGGTCAGCCATGGCACCGGTAATCACCGCATCAAACATCGACGCAGTCACACCCATGGCGGCAAGGCCTGTGGGCAGGCCGAGGCGGGCGTTCATGTTTTTGATGGCGTCACCGAGATTGGTGTCAGAGGGCAGGCCCATGGCCTGCGCCATGCGCTGCAAGCGGTTTTCTTTTTGGATAGATTCGGCTTGCGCGTTGAAGGCAATCACGGCGGGCAAAAACATGGCGTTCAAGGTGCCGTGGTGCAAGCGCGGGTCCACGCCACCCAGGCTGTGACTGAGGGAATGCACGCAGCCCAAGCCTTTTTGAAACGCCATGGCACCCTGCATGCTGGCGCTCATCATGTTCAGGCGGGCTTCGCGGTTGGTACCGTCTTGGGTGGCCTGCGCAATATGGGCCCAGCCACGCGCCAGGCCATCCAGGCCTATGCCGTCAGCAGGCGGGTTGAAGGCCGGGGCCATGAAGGTTTCCATGCAGTGCGCAATAGCGTCCATGCCGGTGGCAGCGGTCAGCATGGGCGGCAGGCCCAGGGTGAGTTCGGGGTCGCAAATGGCGGCTTTGGGCACCAGGTGCCAGCTGTGAAAGCCCAGCTTGCGGTGGTCGTCCACGATGATGA
>JBJOLD010000343.1:0-6891 GCA_046045765.1 Pseudomonadota bacterium
CCCTGAACCGCGACTACCGCCAAAAAGACTACGCCACCAACGTGCTGACGTTTGATTACACGCAAGAGCCCGTGGTCACCGCAGACCTGGTACTGTGCGCGCCGGTGATTGCCAAAGAAGCAAAAGAGCAAAAGAAAACGCTGGAGGAACACTACGCCCACATGATCGTACACGGAACCCTGCACGCCCAGGGCTGGGACCACGAGCTGGACGAAGACGCTGAGGTGATGGAGCTGCGCGAAACCGACATCATGGCGCGCCTGGGGTTTAAGAACCCGTATTGAACTGCCTTGCTGGCCTGCCGTTTTCCTCTTAATTCTGAAAAATTCAAGGATTTATCAGAAATTAGTTTTTGAGAGACTAATATGTGCGCCTTCATTGAACAGCTTCAACAAGCCATCCAAGGGCATGCTTTTTACCTTGCCTTGTATGCGAGTCTGACGTTGCCTGATATTTGCGGAGCAATGGAGTCACAGGATGGACAGGATGGACAGGCTACTCGAATCAAGTTCATTGAACGGTTCAACGCCAAGCTACACGTACGGAGGATGATCCACGCTCACCGGTGAGGTTTACTACTTTTATCGATGTGCGCTCTTGCATCAGGGTCGAGTTCAACACACAAAGTTAGGGTTCAGTCGAATCCTTTTTGTTGAGCCTGGCGTCACTAAAAACGTGTTTCACAATAACGTCCTCAATGACGCACTCAATATTGACGTATCTGTTTTCTGCACTGGCGTGTTGAATGGGGTACGAGCTTGGCTAGTCGCTGTAGAGGGAACAGAAAACTTTAGAAAGAACGCTGAGCTATTCATGCAGCTCTATCCAAATGGGCTTCCGCCCTCTATAGCCTGTGTTCCTGTGATTTCATAAACCTCCAGCAACGCACTGCGCCTGCCCACCGCAGTGAGGTAAAGGAGGAGACCGCGTAGCGGGCGGGGGACACGAACAGCGGTGGGCGGGTGCAGTGCATTGCGGGCTTCAACCAAGCCATTTTCCAAGAACTTTAGGCCGCCAGCTCTCGTGGAATGTGCGTAAACAGCTATGAAAACAGTAGCAACTACGCAGCCGACGCCACCCGCATTGGTATCGTCACCGGCCCGTCGTTTACCAGCTCCACCTGCATGTCCGCGGCAAACACGCCGGTTTGCACAATCGAATGCTGAATGCGGGCCTGGGCCACCAAATAGTCGTACAGAATACGCCCGTCTTCGAATGCTGCTGCGTTTTTGAAACTCGGCCGGTTACCGCCAGAGGTGTCTGCCGCCAGCGTAAATTGGCTCACGATCAACAGGCCGCCGTGCAACCCGGCGCCGTCCAGGTCTTGCACGCTGCGGTTCATCTTGCCCTCGGCATCGCTAAAGATGCGCAGCTTGAGAATTTTGGCGAGCAGCTTGTCACCTTGCGTTTCGGTGTCGCCCTGCTCGGCACACACCAGCACCAATAGGCCGTGGCCGATTTCCCCAACCATTTGACCGTCCACACTTACCCGGGCTTGGCTTACGCGCTGCAGGACAGAAATCATTTAAAAACCACCTCTAGCCCTCGTAGGATATGCGCAAGCAGCTACCAAAACCATAGCAACAAGACGGTAACTACGCCGTACTGAGGCAAGCGCTAAGCCAGCGTCACACGGGCAAACTTGCGCTTGCCCACCTGCAGCACGTAGGTGCCAGCGCCCAGCTTCAAGCCCTTGTCGCTGACCACGTTGCTGTCCACGCGCACGCCGCCACCGTCGATAAGGCGATTGCCCTCGCCACTGCTTGCTGCCAAGTTTGCAGACTTGAGCAGTGCACCAATGCCCACCGCCGCACCACCTTCGCCCAAAGGCAAGGTAATCTCATCGATCTGGTCAGGCACGCCGCCCTTGCTGCGGTTGATAAAGTCCTGCTCCGCCGCATCCGCTGCCGCCGCACTGTGAAAGCGCGCGGTGATTTCTTTGGCAAGCGCCACCTTAGCGTCCTTCGGGTTTCGCCCGCCCTGCACTTCGGCTTTGAGCGCGGCAATCTCGGCCTCGCTCTTGAAGCTGAGCAATGTGTACCACTTCCACATCAACACGTCCGAGATGGACAGCACCTTGGCGAACATGGTGTTGGGCTCCTCAGAAATGCCGATGTAGTTGTTCTTGCTCTTGGACATCTTCTCCACGCCGTCCAACCCTTCCAGTAGTGGCATGGTCAAGATGCACTGAGGCTCCTGGCCGTATTCGGCCTGCAGGGTGCGGCCCATCAGCAAGTTGAATTTCTGGTCGGTGCCGCCGAGTTCCAGGTCGCTGTGCAGGGCCACGCTGTCATAGCCCTGCATCAGAGGGTACAGAAATTCGTGCACCGCAATAGGGGTACCGGCCTTGAAGCGGTCATGAAAGTCGTTGCGCTCCATCATCCGGGCCACCGTATAACGGCTAGCTAGCGCAATCATGCCGCGCGCGCCCAGTGGGTCGCTCCACTCGCTGTTGTAGCGAATTTCGGTCTTGGCCGAATCCAACACCAGGCTGGCCTGGCGGTAGTAGGTTTCGGCGTTGATCTTGATTTGCTCAGGCGTCAGCGGCGGGCGGGTGCTGTTGCGACCGCTGGGGTCGCCAATCATGCTGGTGAAGTCGCCAATCAAAAAGATCACCGTGTGGCCCAAGTCTTGCAACTGCCGCATCTTGTTCAACACCACGGTATGGCCAATATGAATGTCGGGCGCAGTGGGGTCCAATCCCAATTTGATACGCAACGGTTTGCCGGTGGCTTCGGACCTGGCAAGCTTTTTAACCCATTCTTCCTGTGGTACGAGCTCGTCGCAACCACGCAGCGACACGGCCAGCGCCTCGCGCACACGATCAGTTACAACAAAGGTGGGGGTTGGGGGTTGATTCATAAGGGTTTTTTCTGATGCCTATGTGCTCTAGACCGCTATACTTCGGCCTCACTCCGGTAACGCCTAGCGTTGCCAGCGGCGTAATTTTAGTCGCGCCGCCCACTCCTGGAGCCCCCATTTTGAAAAACGAACTGACCCAAGTCGCTCGGGTTGCTCTGATCTTCGCCGCGCAGATCGTCCAGCACCATCCTCGCCGCTTGGTGGCGGCAGTGGCCACATTGCTGCTCACCGGCACAGGGTTTACCTTTGCTGTAGCGAATCTGGCGCCCGACGCTGCAGATATCCCGGCGTACACCGTGGTAGAAACCGTTCAAGCACTACCCCTAAGCGCCACAGCCAGCGTTTTGCCGTTGCAAGACCTGCGCATGTACCGATCAGACGTGACACGCTCTACCGATACTGCCGAGACCTTGCTCAAACGCTTGGGCGTGGTGGATGCCAACGCTGCCGCATTTTTACGCACCGATAAATTGGCCCAGCAAACCCTGTTGGGCCGCGCAGGTCGCAACGTCACGCTGGAGGCAACTGGACGAAACACTTTGCTCAAGCTTAATGCCCGCTGGAGCCCGGATGACGACGGCACTTTCAAACGCATCACCATTGAGGCGATAAAAGGTGAGTTTCAGTCCAAATTGGAAACTTTGCCGCTGAGCGCAACATCACGTTTAGCGAGCGGCACCATCACTAGCTCGTTGTTTGCAGCCACCGATAGTGCAAACATCCCCGACGCTGTAGCAGTGCAAATCGCCGAGATATTTTCGGGCGAGATAGATTTTCACCGGGCACTGCGCAAGGGTGATCGTTTTTCGGTGGTTTATGAAACTTTGGAAGGTGATGGCGAACCCTTGCGCACCGGGCGAGTGCTCAGCGCTGAGTTTGAAAACGCAGGCAGGGTATCGCAGGCCATGTGGTTTCAAGAGCCCACTGCAGGTACCGCGGGCACAGCCACGCACACACTGACACGCGGTGCTTACTACAACCTGGCCGGCGAGAGCCTGCGCCGCGCATTTTTGGCGTCGCCCATGGAGTTTTCCCGCGTAACCAGTGGGTTCAAAATGCGCTTTCATCCCATTTTGCAAACATGGCGTGCCCACTTAGGCGTGGATTACGCTGCCCCGACCGGCACGCCAGTGCGCTCTATCGCAGACGGTACTATTGAGTTTGCAGGTGTACAAAATGGTTTTGGCAATGTAGTGATGGTCAAACATGGGAGCGCTAACACCACTGTATATGCCCACTTAAGTCGCATCTTTGTAAAAAATGGCCAGTCAGTGAGCCAAGGGCAAAACGTAGGTGCCGTAGGCTCTACCGGATGGGCCACTGGCCCGCATTTGCACTTTGAGTTTCGTGTCAACGGTGTTCACCGCGATCCACTGACCATGGCCCGCCAGAGCGAGTCGTTGCCAGTACCGGTGGCTTTAAAAGCACAATTCGACAAGGCTGCTTCCCAAGTGCGCCAGCAACTAACTGTGGCAGTCAACATGCAGTCCGCCAGAGCTGAGTGAATTTGCAGCAATGGATGAGCGATGTCGAACCTCTACATTGGGCTGATGTCTGGCACGTCGCTAGACGGTGTAGATGGCGTAATGGTGGATTTAGGCACCTCAACGCGGGTATTAGGGCATTGCAGCGCTGTATTTTCGGATGCACTCAAGACAGAATTTCTGACTTTAAATGTAGCGGCCAGCAATGAACTACACCGCGCTGCATTGGCGGGCAATGCATTGGTGCAGGTTTACGCCCAAGTGGTACAACAGCTTTTAAAACGCACTGGAATCAAGGCTTTAGAGGTGCGCGCCATTGGCGCCCATGGCCAAACGGTGCGCCATCGACCCGCCGAGTTTGATAGCGTGGGCTACACCATTCAAATCAATCAACCTGCACTACTTGCCGAACTGTGTGGCATCGACGTAGTTGCAGATTTTCGCAGTCGCGATGTGGCAGCAGGCGGCCAAGGTGCGCCGCTGGTACCACCGTTTCACCGAGCGTTTTTTGGCGAAGAAGGCACATCAAGAGCTGTGCTGAACATTGGCGGCATCTCTAACGTCACGGTACTCAATGCGGACGCGGGTGCGAATCTCATTGGCTTTGACTGCGGACCCGGCAATGCGCTGATGGACAACTGGTGCTTGGCGCATACAGGCGCAGCTTTTGATGACGCTGGCGCGTGGGCCGCTTCTGGCGAGATAAACAGCGCACTGCTTGAAACACTTTTAAGTGAGCCTTTTTTTCAAAAACCTTCACCCAAAAGTACCGGGCGTGATTTGTTCAATGCGACGTGGCTTGCGCAGCACCTGCACGCCATACCGTCCATTAAACCCGTCGATGTGCAAGCAACGTTAACCGAACTCACGGCACTGAGCTGTGCAAGCAGTATTACGGCCGCCATGGCTGACTGCACTAGCTTGGTGGTGTGTGGTGGTGGTGCGCATAACAAACACCTCATGGCGCGCTTGCAAAACGCCTTGCCGCGCACCCGCGTAGAGTCGTCAGACTCGCTGGGTTTACCGCCCATGCAAGTAGAGGCAACAGCCTTTGCCTGGCTGGCACAGCAGGCGGTGATGCGCGTTCCAGCCAGCATCAAAAGCGTTACGGGCGCCAGAGGCGCCCGTATTCTCGGTGCAATCTACGCGGCCTAGACCGCGATATACGAATCAGGTCGAAAAAGAGGAACCGCAGCCGCAAGTCGTGGTCGCGTTCGGGTTCTTGATGACGAACTGTGCGCCCTGCAAGTCCTCTTTGTAATCAATCTCTGCACCCACCAAGTACTGGTAGCTCATTGCATCAATCAGCAGAGAAACACCGTGCTTGGTCATGGTGGTGTCGTCTTCGTTGGTGATTTCATCAAAAGTAAAACCATACTGAAAGCCAGAGCACCCGCCACCTTGCACAAACACGCGCAATTTCAAATCAGGGTTGCCCTCTTCCGCAATAAGGTCTGCCACTTTGGCAGCCGCACTGTCTGTAAAAAGAATGGGGGCGGGCATTTCGGTTTGGATGTTTTCAGCGACTGCGCTCATGGTGAAACTCCGGTCAAATAAAGAATGGATTGAATACTACAGCAAATTGCTCAGGAATTTTTTCACTGGTTATTTGCCGCTAGTTTCAGTGTGGGTTTGTCCTCGAATTCCAGGATAGGACGCAATTGGCCTGTGATAAGGGCCCCTTGGTGCATCTCCAATGCAGCGTACTGAATATCACCTTCAATGCGCGCCTTGGGCTGCAATTCCAACATGTGGCGGGCATGCACAGGGCCATGCACCGTACCGTTAATGATGATGTGGTCAGCTTCTACAGCGCCCACCACTTTGGCGGACTCAGAGATCACCAGGATGCTGGCGACACCGTCACTGGCATGCACATTGCCATTCACGTCGCCATCCACGCGCAAGCCGTCGGCAAAGGCAATATTGCCGTCGATTTGTGTCCCGTGGGCAATCAAACTTTTAATAGCGGGCTGCTTTTTTTTGTTAAACACAGTGTGTCCTCAGGTTTTCACTACAACTTAATGGTCTGGGTGGCCCGAACCACGTTACCGTCCATCACTTTGGCAATAACGCTCTTTACGAGCACTTGGGGCGGAACATCAAAAGTACCCTCCAAACGGCCATATTGCCCAATCTTGAACGCTTGCATGCCCGCGGGCAAGCCAGCAGTCCACGGCTTACCATTCAACGTGCCCGTGAATGCCAACTCCAAGCGACCATTGAATTCTGCAGCGTTTCTATTGGGTTGCATCACCAGCACTTGCCATTTTAAAGTTGAAGCGCTCAGCAACTCCGCTTGCAGCCCGCGTATGGCTACGCCATCGGCACCACTTGCAGGAATCAGTCTTTCAAAAAAACCAAGGTCATCGCGCAAGCTGCGATTGTCAGCCTCTAGCTGCTTCACTTGTTGCACAAGGCGTTCTTGCGCTGCTTTTTCAGTGGTGAGAATGGTGTCAGCGGTGTTGGCAATCGACTGTGCTTTGTCTTTTTCTTGCCCTACTTTTTCTAGGCTACTTTTGAGCGTATCTACCTCGGTGCGAAG
>JBJOLD010000352.1:0-9384 GCA_046045765.1 Pseudomonadota bacterium
ATGGGGCCCACCGCCTTTGGCGGCGACCGTGCGGCGGGTTTCTTTGCCTCCCATGGGCTCAATGCGCCGGGCATGGTGGCAGATATCCGAGAGCGCACCAACTACTTCCCAACGTTGGTGCCCTCGGTGCCCGAGAGCTATCACCGCATGCTGGATGGCGGCAAGCTGCACATTGGCGGCAACACCTGGCGCTGTATCAGTGGGTACGGCCACGCGCCGGAGCATATTGCGCTGTACTGTGAAAACCTGAAAGTGATGATTGGCGGCGACATGATGTTGCCGCGCATTTCCACCAACGTAAGCGTGTACGAGCAAGAGCCCGAGGCCAACGCGCTGGCGCTGTTTCTGGACTCCATCGATAAGTTCAAAGTCTTGCCCGAAGACACGCTGGTGCTGCCCTCGCACGGCAAGCCCTTTGTGGGCATGCACACCCGCATCACGCAACTGCACGAGCACCATCGCGATCGCCTGGACGAGGTGATGCAGGCCTGCGCTGAGAAACCCTGCAGTGCAGCAGACATCCTGCCCGTGCTGTTCAAGCGCGCCATGGATACCCACCAAACTACCTTTGCCATGGGCGAAGCCATTGCCCATTTGCATGCGCTGTGGTTTGAGGGCCGGCTGGCGCGGACACAAGATGCGGGCGGGGTTTTCAAGTTCCGTGGGTGCGCCTAAAGCGCACTTGCGCTATGGTCACGACTTCAAATTTTTTAAGCGAACCACATGATTGACCTGTACTACTGGACCACGCCCAACGGCCACAAGATCACGATGTTCCTGGAAGAGGTAGGCCTGCCCTACCACTTACACCCCATCAACATCAGCAAGGGCGAGCAATTCGCGCCTGAGTTTTTGAAGATTGCGCCTAACAACCGTATTCCCGCCATCGTGGACCAGGCCCCGGCAGACGGCGGTGCGTCAATCTCCATTTTTGAATCGGGTGCCATTCTGCAATACCTGGCCGACAAAACCGGGCGCTTCATTGCGCAAGACTTGCGCGGCCGCAATGTGGCCCTGCAATGGCTGTTTTGGCAGATGGGCGGGCTAGGCCCCATGGCCGGGCAGAACCACCATTTTGTGCAATACGCGCCCGAGCAACTGCCCTACGCGATTGACCGCTACGTGAAAGAAACCACCCGCCTGTACGGCGTGCTGAACAAGCAGCTGGCCGATGGACGCGACTACATCGCCGGTGATTACTCGATTGCCGACATGGCGTGCTACCCCTGGGTGGTGCCGCATGAGCGCCAATGTCAGAAACTGGAAGACTTTCCGTTTCTCGCCGCGTGGTTCAAGCGCATTGCCGAACGGCCTGCAACCATCAAGGCCTACGAAATTGCAAAGACGGTGAACCCAGCAATCAAGTAAAAGCAAACACCACTCACAGCGAGGTAGCGCAGCCACACGGCACAAGGCGCCTGCGGTAGTTGCTTTAGGTCATTTGTAGAAAGCGTCTACCTTGCCGCGGAGCAAGAGCAGCAGCGGCCTGCCCTTGCGATCCAGCGTTTTGCCTGCGGGCACTTTGATCCAGCGTTCGCTGATGCAATATTCCTCTACGTCGGTACGCTCTTTGTCGTTGAACATGATGCCAATGTCATGCTCAAAAATGGCAGCCACATGGTGGGGGCTGCGGGCATCAATAGACAAGCGGTCTGGCAGTGCGGGGCGTTCAAGTGCGTCGGTCATACATTAAGTTTTATTTAAATTAGGCAGTGGGCAATTGTGCCGCCTTCCGGCAGTCACGCGGCAATATGCGAGCTACCACTTGGGTACAACGTCGTCTTTCAGTTGGCCGCGCAGGTCCGCGTAGTCGGGTACCACGGTACGCACGGTATCCCAAAAGCGTGGGCTGTGGTCCATTACCCGCAAGTGACTTAATTCATGTGCCACTACATAGTCCACCACGGCGGAGCTGAAATGCACCAGCCGCCAGTTGAGTCGGATTGACCCGTCGGCTTTGGCGCTGCCCCAACGCGTGCCCGCGTTGCTCAGGGTCATTTTGGTCCAACACACTTGCAATTGGGGCGCAAAGTGGTCCAGCCGCTGCGTGAAATGGGCCTTGGCAAACCGCATCAACCAGGCGTGCACCGCGTCACGTATCTGCGTGGCACTGGCATCTTGGGACAAGGCAACGCGCAAGGTGCCCTCGTCCAGCTGCGCACCCTGGGCGGTGAAATGGTGGCCGGGGTCCAACAGCACGGTGATGGTATCGCCCAACAAGGGAAACACAGCGCCGTTGCGCCACACAATGCGGGCGTCTTGCTGCTTGGCGTGGCGTTCGCGGGTTTCGTGCAATTTGCGCAAAATCCAGCTGGCTTTTTCTTGCAGCGCGGCGTCCACCTCACTCAGTGGCGTCCAGCGCGGAGCGCGTACCACCAGCCCATCCGGCCCCACCATAAAACCAATAGTGCGGCGCTTGGCACGGGCAAAGGCATAGCCCACCACGGCATCGCCCAAGCGCGCTTCACGCGTTGTCTGTGGATGAAAAAAGCCCGAAGGCGCTATTATTTCAATAGCTGGTTGCGCACTATCCACAAGGGCTAGAGGCACAAATGGCTTGGATTTTGGTAATGCGGGGGTTTTGCGTGGTCGCGCAGGCGTGGCCCTCTGGCGCACCACAGATATCGGTGCATGCACAAGAGGCGCTGCGTCAAACAAATCCAAGGTGTAACGCAATAGCGGGTGCATGGCAGGCGCGCCCTAGTACGTAGGCGCTGAGTCAGTTGCGCGCAGCGGCGTTGTGGATGTACTCGGGACAAAAGCGGACGAATAAGCGTCTGGGTCCAGGCGGCGCATTTCCACTTCTATCCAAGCCTCCACTTCGCGCATTAGCTCATCAGGTTGCCGCCCTTCGCTGGGAATGGGTTTGCCTATCGACACCTCTATTACACCTGGGGTCTTCAGAAAAGCCTTGCGCGGCCAGCACTTGGCGGACGTGACGGCCACTGGAATCACCGGGGCGCCTGTTTCCACCGCCAGCCGAGTACCACCTAATTTGTACTGCCCTTGCTGTCCCCGACCTACCCGGGTTCCTTCGGGAAACATAATGATCCAAATGCCTTGTGCCAGTAGCTCTTTACCCTGGGCCACCACTTTGCCGAATGCCTGAGCGCGTTGGCTGCGGTCAATGTGAATCATGTCCAAGCGCCCCATGGCCCAGCCAAAGAAGGGCACATAGAGCAGCTCTTTTTTGAACACATAGGCTAGCGGGTGTGGCATCAGCGTGGGCATAAAAAAGGTCTCGAAGGTGGACTGGTGCTTGACCAACAAAATCGCTGGGCTGGTGCTGCCGGTGGGCAGGTTTTCCATGCCAATGACATGGGTGCGAATACCCAAAATGATGCGGGCACCGTCCATTACCCCGCGCAGCCACCTCACTGCCATCCACCACAGGGGCTGCCCCCGCACACGCAGGGACGCAACCAACATGACGACGGCCCAAGGAATGACGGTCACGAACATCCACACCATGTGCAGTGCAGACCTCAAAAAAGCGTTGAAAAGCGAACGCAACGGCAAGACTTTCATGACCGGTAAGCCTTACGCGCGCGCAACCAAGTACTCTGCAAACGCAGCTAAGTCGTCGTGCACGGTAGTTTGGGGCGGGTACCCCTCTGGCAGCGGGCGGTCGCGAAACGATTCGGACTTTCCAGTAAGTACCAAATGTGGCTCGCACCCTGCGGTGAACGCGGCCACCAAGTCGCGTGCAGAGTCACCCACGGCAGGTACGCCTTTGAGCTCTACGCCAAAGCGCTCACCGATCTGCTCGAACAGACCCGGCTCTGGCTTGCGGCAGCGGCAAACATCCTCAGGCGCGTGGGGACAGTAAAAAACGGCATCAATACGCCCCCCCACTGCGGCCAGCATAGTGTGCATTTTGGCGTGCATGGCATTGAGCGATGCAACGTCAAACAAACCGCGCCCCAAGCCCGACTGGTTGGTAGCCACCACCACGTGCCATCCCGCATGGTTGAGCTTGGCAATGGCCTCCAGCGCGCCGGGCAGCGGCTGCCACTCATTGGGCGCTTTCACGTAGTCGGCGCTGTCTTGGTTGATGGTGCCGTCGCGGTCTAGGATGACGAGTTTCATGCGCTTGCCTTGTGTGTTGTCAGGCTGCCAACTTGGACAGGTCTGCCACGCGGTTCATGGCCACGTGCAGGCTCTTGAGCAGGCCCAGGCGATTCAGGCGCAGGTCTAGCTGCTCGGCATTGACCATCACGTCTTCAAAAAACGCATCCACCGGCCCACGCAACGCCGCAAGCGATTGCAACGACGCGGTGTAGTCGCCTGCTTCCCATTGGGACTGGGCCTGCGGCAGCACGTTTTGCATGGCGGCGTACAGCGCTTTTTCGGCAGCCTCCTGCAACAATATGGTGCTGACATGTGCATCCACGTCGTCTGTTTTCTTCAAGATGTTGCCGATGCGTTTGTTCGCTGCAGCCAAGGCGGGGCTCTCAGGCAGCGCGGCGAAGGCGCGCACAGCGACCAAGCGTTTGGCCACGTCGCCCAAGCGCTGCGGACGCAAGGCCAGCACGGCATCGACTTCTTGCGCGCTGTAGCCTTGTTCGCGCAGCATGCCAGCTAGCCGGTCCATGACAAATTCAATTAATTGTGCCGGGGCTACTTGCGATGCGTTCGGAAACTGTTCAAAAGCGAGCTCGACCAATTCATCGAGACCCATAAATAGTTCAACGCCCTGGTCCGATAGCATCCTTACAACGCCCAATGCATGGCGGCGAAGCGCAAATGGGTCTTTGTCACCCGTTGGCAATTGCCCAATTCCAAACAATCCGGCTAGTGTCTCAAGCTTGTCGGCCAACGCGACTACGATGCCAGCAGCACCGCGCGGCAAGGTGTCACCCGCAAAGCGCGGCTTGTAATGGTCCTCGATGGCATGGGCCACGGTCTCACCTAAACCGTCGTTTAGCGCGTAGTACCCACCCATGATGCCTTGCAACTCAGGAAACTCGCCCACCATGTCGGTGACCAGATCGGTCTTGGCCAGTTGCGCGGCTTGGTCGGCTTGTGCCACCAGTGTCGCGTCACCCAACTGCGCGGCAATTGCTTTCGCGATAGCGCGAACGCGCTCCACGCGCTCACCTTGTGTGCCGAGCTTGTTGTGGTACACCACTTTGCCGAGACCTTCTACGCGCGAAGCCAGCGTTTTCTTGCGGTCCTGGTCAAAGAAGAATTTGGCATCCGCCAACCGCGGGCGCACCACACGTTCGTTACCGCCGATGACCAGGCTAGCGTCGTCCGGTGTGATGTTACTTACGACCAAAAATTGGTTAGTGAGCTTGTTGGCAGCATCCAGCAGCGGGAAGTATTTCTGGTTGGCCTTCATGGTGAGAATCAGGCACTCTTGCGGTACATCTAGAAACTGCGGCTCAAACTCGCAGATCAGCACGTTGGGGCGCTCGACCAGCGCTGTCACTTCGTCTAGCAGCGCATCGTCGTCGATGGGCTTACAGCCACCACCAACTTTGACTGCCGCTGCAGCAAGCTGGCGCACGATGTCGGCGCGGCGCTCTGCGAAGCTGGCAATCACGGCGCCATCTTTGGCCAGGGTGGTGGCATACACATCGGCGTTGGCTATCACCACAGGCGATACAGCCGCTTCAAAGCGATGGCCCTGGGTGGTATTGCCGGATGTGAGGCCCAGCACCTGCAATGGCACCACGTCTGCGCCGTGCAGCGCCACCAAGCCGTGCGCGGGGCGCACAAAGCTCACGCTGGACCAGCCAGGCAACTCGCACGCGCTTTCCAACTGGTAGGTCATGACCTTGGGAATGGGTAGCTTGGCAATGGCGTCTTCCAATGCTTTTTGCAGCCCATCGGCCAAGGTTGCGCCCTTGACGTTACTCTCGAAAAACAGTGCTTCGGCTTTGCCGTCCTGCGCGCGTTTGAGACCCGCAACGACTGACGCATCTGCGCCCAGCGCTTGCAGTTTCTTCAGCAACGCGGGAGTTGCGTTACCGGAAGCGTCCAGTCCCACGGTGACGGGCATCAGCTTTTGCGAAACGGCTTTGTCGGCTGCCTGCACCGCCACTGACGTCACATGCACTGCAAGGCGTCGGGGTGAGGCGAAATGCGTCACTGCTGCGCCCGTATCGGCCAAGCCTTGCGCTTTGAGTGAATCGGCCAGGACGCTTGAAAACGCCTCGCCCAATTTCTTGAGCGCCTTGGGCGGCAGCTCTTCTACAAACAGTTCGACCAGAAGGTTTTTTGTTGTCATGTCAGTTGTTCCCTGCGCTCAGGCAGCCTTCTTTGTCATCTGTTCGACCCACTCGCGAGGCGCCATGGGGAAACCAAGGCGTTCACGGCTCTCAAAGTAGCTTTGCGCTACGCCACGGGCCAAATTGCGAATGCGGCCAATGTAGGCTGCGCGTTCCGTCACGCTAATGGCTCCGCGGGCGTCCAGCAGATTGAAGCTGTGGGCGCATTTCAGCACTTGCTCATAGGCAGGCAGCGCAAGTTGCTGTTCCATCAGGTGCTTGGCTTGCTTCTCATGCGCCGTAAAGGCTGTGAACAAGAAGTCAGCGTCGCTGTGCTCAAAGTTGTAGGTGGACTGTTCCACTTCGTTTTGTTTGTAAACGTCCCCATAGGTGAGCGTATCGGTCCACTTCAGGTTGTACACGTTGTCCACGCCCTGCAGGTACATGGCCAAGCGCTCCAGTCCGTAAGTGATCTCGCCCGTGATGGGTTTGCAATCGATGCCGCCCACCTGCTGGAAGTAAGTGAACTGCGTCACTTCCATGCCGTTTAGCCAGACTTCCCAGCCCAGACCCCAGGCACCCAGCGTCGGGTTTTCCCAATCGTCTTCCACAAAACGGATATCGTTTTTTTTCAAGTCAAATCCTAGCGCCTCCAAGCTGCCCAGATACAACTCCAAGATGTTGCTGGGTGCTGGCTTCAAGACCACCTGATATTGGTAGTAATGTTGCAGTCGGTTGGGGTTTTCGCCATAGCGCCCGTCTTTAGGGCGTCGGCTAGGTTGCACGTAGGCAGCCTTCCACGGCTCGGGACCGATGGCGCGCAGAAACGTAGCAGTGTGCGATGTGCCGGCACCGACTTCCATGTCGTAGGGTTGCAAAAGTGCGCAGCCCTGGCGGTCCCAGTAGTCTTGCAGGCGGAGAATAATTTGCTGAAATGTAAGCATGCTCCGATTTTACGGGGGGGAATGCTATTTTCTGGGCTTGGTCCGCAACGCAAGTGCAACGATGGTCAGTGCTGCAATCCACAACGGCCACAAGCCGAAACGGGAAACCCACCAAGCATAGGGCGTCAAACCGGTACGTCCCTGTACTTCTCCGTTGAGCACGCCCGCAGTCATACGGGGTAATGCCGCGGTTACACGGCCTTCATGGTCAATGATCGCCGTGGCTCCGGTATTGGTAGCCCGCACAAACGGGCGTTGAAACTCCAGGGCCCGCATGCGCGAAATGTTGAGATGTTGGTCGATGGCGATGGAGTCACCAAACCAGCCCAAGTTGCTCACGTTTGCAAACAGGGTGGGCGCCTTTGCGGGATCTACAAAGCGGGCACCAAGTTCTTCACCGAACAAATCTTCGTAACAAATATTGGGGGCAATGCGTTGGCCCTTCCATTCAAAAGAAGCCTGGCCTAAACCACCACGGTTGAAGTCTCCCAGCGGGATATTCATCATCTGTGTAAACCATTTGAAGAACGGTGGGATGAATTCGCCAAATGGCACCAGGTGGTGTTTGTCGTATTGCCAACCTTCGGATTGTGCGGAGTGCAGCGCCACTACTGAGTTGGTATAACCCTGCTGATAATTACCAAGTGGAATACCAATGAGCGCGGCCTGATTCTTCGCAAGGGTCGAGTGTTGCAAAGCCTCCCAGTACCCTATGGGCAAATGCTGAGGTAATAACGGTATTGCTGTTTCCGGCGCCAAAAGCAAAGCGCCATTGCTGGCGTTCAGGTGCTCCTCGTACCATTGCAGTGCCTTACGCACTCCGGTCCCAACCTCAAACTTTTCATTCTGGGGAATATTGCCCTGCAGCAGTGACACCGTCATCGTGCCCGCAGGTTGTGTCCAATTTTGAAGAACTCCTGGTGCCCACGCACCTAAAGCCAGCAATGCCATCGCTGCCGCAGATTGCCACAGCGTCTGATCCCCGTTTCTACGCCAGCTGCTGATCAAAGCTGCCGTCCAAGCCGCCAATGCGATGACGCCGTAGACACCCAATAATGGAACATAGAAAGCCAGCGGCCCTGACAGATGCGCGTAACCCATAGCACCCCAGCCGAAGCCCGTGAACCAAGTACCTCGGGCCAGTTCGGCGACCATCCATGTCATGGCAAATGTTGCGCTGGCAAACCCAGGGCTACGCTGGCGAAGATACCAATAGCCAATCATCGCCAATACATAGTAAAGACCCAACACTGATGCTAGCAATGCAACAGCAACTGCCGCAACGACCATCGGCAAGCCCGCATAGGTGTGCATTGCAACGAACAGCCACCAAAAAGTCCCACCCAGCCATGTGCTAGCGAAGACAAAGCTAACGAGGCCTGCCTGCTTGGAGCTACGACATTGGGTCACTGAAAAGACCAGGGCCGCCTGTGCCATGATCTGCAGCCACCACAGTGGAGCACCGTTCAAAAACAATAAATCCAACGGCCAACTAACGCTTACAGAGCTTGCGCAAGCAGCTATAAAAACAATAGCAAAATTAGTTCTTAGCCCTAATATGGGTGCTGTATTGCGCACGCTCTATTTCAGGCTCAGAGGGTGTCAAGCGTCACGGGAGAGACTTTGAACCACTTCACAGCGCCACCTTTGGTATGTAGCACCAGAAAAACAAGACCGCCCAAAACATGACGCTCCCCTCGCTTAGGAACGTGGCCCATCTCGTGGGCAATAAGTCCTCCGACGGTATCGAAGTGATCATGCGGATCAGTACCAACTAACGTCACAGAGAACGCCTCATTCACACGCTCAATCGGTGTGTCACCGCTGACCCGGTAAGTGCGATCCGCCAAAGCAAAGATATCACCTTCATCCTCGGCAATGTCGAATTCGTCTTCTATCTCACCAACAATTTGCTCCAACACGTCTTCAATAGTGATTAATCCCGCAACACGACCGAATTCGTCGACAACAATGGCTAAATGATTTCGGTTACCACGGAAGTCACGTAGCAAATCATTGAGACCTTTGGTTTCAGGAACAAAAACTGCAGGCCTCAGTAGTGCACGAATATTGAATTCTGGCGCACGCTGCAACTTCAGCAAATCTTTCGCCATCAAGATACCAATGATGTTTTCTTTATCACCGTCATACACTGGAAACCTCGAGTGTGCGGTGTCAATGACGCTATGCAACAGTTCATCCATTGGCGATTGAATGTCCAGCAG